>JAGVCD010000149.1 GCA_020059425.1 Chamaesiphon sp.
AACGGTCAGGAGTATGAGCTAGTTGCTGACCTACAATTTTGGCAGCAAAACTGGTCGGTAGATAGATTCTTGAGCAAAATCACCCAGCGTTATGCTTACCACGCCGTCAAAGAAACTGCTGCTCAGCAAGGTTTCCAAGTCGCTGAAGAGCATAATCAGCAAGATGGTTCGGTCAGATTGGTTGTTCAACGCTGGGTGGCCTAGATGTCTGGTGAACAGCCAGCGGAAATACTCTCAGCTGCTGGCCTAGCGCCAGAGCTGGGCGGCTGGCTGCGCGATGATGGCGAAGAGCGCACGGGTTTGGAACCAGAACTTGGTGGAGTTCAGCGTCAAACTGGTGTGTATGTTGATGAATTGACTTGTATTGGTTGTAAGCATTGCGCTCATGTGGCGCGGAATACCTTTTATATTGAACCGGACTATGGCCGGTCGCGGGTGGTGCGCCAGGATGGCGACAACGAAGATTTGGTGCAAGAGGCGATCGATACTTGCCCGGTGAACTGCATTCATTGGGTTGATTATACTGAGCTGCAAAAATTAGAAGCCGATCGGGAGTTTCAAGAAATTCCGGTGGCTGGTTTTCCGATCGATCGCGCGGCGATCGCTACTAAAATTCGACGCAAGAAAGCAGCTCAGCAGAAAAAACATAAGATCGGTTAATGGCGCAAGGTTCAGTTGGGGCAGAAAAATAGGAGTGAAATTGACCGGCGTTACTGAATCAAGAGATGAATATTTTCAATCTCGGCAATGCCCATACTTTTGGGGCAAGGTCAGAGGTTATATTATGTTGAGGGTGATGAGTCGTAACCCCTAGCAAACCACAATGTTGACACACATTCAGGATAAAAAATTACTCGACAAATCCAAGTCTATGTGATTAGTAATAATCAAATTGTCTATAAGATTCCTAACCGCTAGTCATGATCCAACAGCTCACTTTCAACCCCATTCCCGTCCTCGTCCAGCAACAACGAGAGTTTTTTCGCATCGAACAGACTCAATCTATTTCCTTTCGCCTAGAACAGCTTGCCAAGCTCAAACAGGCCATAATCGACCGTCAAGAGGCAATTTTGCAGGCAGCCAAAGCCGACCTCGGTCGCCCAGCTTTTGAAGCCTACTTTGAGATTGCGACTCTCAGCGAAATTAACCTCGCCTTAAAAAATCTCAAAACTTGGGCCAAGCCGCAGCGGGTCAAAAGCCCCATCGATCAGTTTCCCGCTTCGGCTTGGATTCAGCCCGAGCCCCTCGGCGTGGTCTTGATTATTGGCCCTTGGAACTATCCCTTTCAGTTGATGATGTCGCCCTTGGTGGGCGCGATCGCAGCGGGCAACTGTGCTCTACTCAAACCTTCCGAACACGCTCCCCATACATCACGGGTGGTGGCTGAAATGATTGCAGACACCTTTGATCCCAGCTATATTGCCGTTAGGGAAGGAGATGCCAGCGTTAGCCAACAACTTCTTTCTGAAAAGTTTGACCATATTTTCTTTACGGGGGGAGCCGCGATCGGTCGTATTGTTATGGCAGCAGCGGCACAACACCTGACTCCTGTGACGTTAGAATTGGGTGGTAAAAGTCCCTGTATCGTCGATAGCGATATTCACGTTGATCGTGCAGCCAAACGCATTGCGTGGGGTAAACTCATCAACGCCGGACAAACATGCATTGCGCCGGATTACCTCCTCGTCCAGGGTCAAATCAAGAACGATCTAGTTAATCGCATTCAACACTATATCCAAGCATTCTACGGCGGCAATCCAGCCCTAAGCCCTGACTATGGACGCATTATCCATCGCCGACACTTGGATCGCCTCATTGCCTTTTTAGATCAGGGAGAGATTATCCTAGGCGGTGATTACAATCTTGATGATCGTTATCTGGCACCAACTATAATCGATGGGGTTACTTGGGACGATCCGGTGATGCAAGAAGAGATATTTGGACCCATTTTGCCAATTCTGACCTATGACACGCTAGAAGATGCGATCTCTCAAGTCAATGCCCACCCAAAACCTTTAGCCCTGTACTTTTTTAGTCGCGATCGCCAAAAGCAAGAGCGGATTTTGCAGGGAACTTCATCCGGCGGTGTCTGTCTCAACGACACAGTCATGCAGGTCGGTGTTAATACCCTGCCCTTCGGGGGTGTAGGGGAAAGCGGCATCGGCTCCTACCACGGCAAAGCAAGTTTTAATACCTTCTCTCACTTTAAAAGTGTTCTCAGACGTGAACTTTGGCTAGATTTAGGTTGGCGTTATGCACCCTATACGGCCCAGAAGCTCAAACAACTTAAGGGGATTGTGACGGGTTAAGCTCGGGATTTATGCCGTTGAAACGCCATTGGCGCTATATTTTAGGTGTATTTGAGCCCACCTGTGACTGCAACGCGTAATATCATTACAGCAATCAGCTAACTCCATAGAAATTTAGCATCTAGCGAAAACCCTGGCAGCACATCTTCTCCCAATAAAGCATCGGGAGACATCAAGATTTCTGGTGGTTGACCAAGACGATAGATCGCTACCCGCTTACCCTTAGGATCAATCAGCCAGCCCAGCCGACAGCCGCTCTCCATATATTCCTCCATCTTGGCTTGAGTCTGTGGCCAAGAATCCGAGCGAGACATGAGTTCAATCGCAAAATCTGGGCACAGCGGCAAAAATCCTCGCCGCTCCTCCGGTGTCAATGCTTCCCACTTTTCTAGGGGAATCCAAGACACATCTGGAGATCTGTCGCCGCCATTTGGTAGCTCAAAACCAGTAGACGAATCAAAAGCCTTTCCTAATTGGTTAGTGTGATTCCAGAGATAGAGCTGCCCAATCAGGTCAAAATTCCGGTTGCCAGTTTCGCCACCCGTGGGAGCCATAATAATCAAATGTCCTTGCTTACTGCGTTCTAGCCTCATTTCCGGATTGTCAGCCGCAATTTGCCGAAACTGCAAGCGGCTAATATCAGAGATCGAGCTTAAATCGAGAGTCAGAACGGCCATGGCTAAAAAAGATAGTCGCTACCCCCCAATGCTAGCATTGCGCAGCTAGTGATGCGCTGCTTGCCCTGTCCCTAAATTTTTCTCAGGTGCAGATAGTCTGTCCAATTGAGTAAACAGGAAGCTATACTAAGCATGTTTTTGCTGAGTATATTCCCATGACCGAAGCTCCTTTTTCCCCCGCAGAGATCGCTGCTGAAGGCATCAAACCCGCCGAATATACTGATATTGTGCAGCGCCTTGGTCGTCATCCCAACAAAGCAGAATTAGGAATGTTTGGGGTGATGTGGTCAGAACATTGCTGCTACAAGAACTCCCGACCATTGCTCCAGAGCTTCCCCACCACTGGGGCACGGGTGTTAGTCGGTCCCGGGGAAAATGCGGGCGTAGTAGATTTAGGACATGGATTGCAGCTGGCCTTTAAAATTGAATCACACAACCATCCTTCGGCAGTGGAACCATTTCAGGGTGCAGCCACCGGGGTTGGTGGAATCTTGCGTGATATTTTTACGATGGGGGCTCGTCCGATCGCCATCCTCAATTCTTTACGCTTTGGAGCTTTAGAAGACCCTAAAACTAGGCGCTTGTTTCAGGGCGTAGTAGCTGGGATTTCCCATTATGGAAACTGCGTGGGGGTGCCAACTGTAGGCGGTGAGGTCTATTTTGACCCAGCTTATAACGATAATCCTTTAGTAAATGCGATGGCGCTGGGATTGATGGAAACAGCGACGATTGTAAAATCGGGAGCTGCTGGCATTGGAAATCCGGTCTTATACGTAGGTTCCACCACTGGTCGGGATGGTATGGGCGGGGCTAGTTTCGCTAGTGCGGAGCTGAGCGAAGCATCGTTAGATAATCGGCCAGCAGTACAGGTCGGTGATCCATTTTTAGAAAAATCTTTGATTGAAGCTTGCTTAGAAGTCTTTAAAACTGGCGCAGTGGTGGCTGCTCAGGATATGGGTGCTGCGGGGATCACCTGTTCCACAGCGGAAATGGCGGCGCGGGGCGGAGTGGGGATTGAGTTTGATTTGGATAAAGTGCCCGTGCGCGAAACTGGGATGGTGGCTTATGAATACTTGCTATCCGAATCCCAGGAAAGAATGCTGTTTGTGGCTCAGCCGGGACGAGAGCAGGAATTAATTGATATTTTCCACCGCTGGGGCTTACAAGCTGTTATTGCTGGCAAAGTAATTGAAGAGCCGATCGTCCGGATTCTATTCCAAGGATCGATCGCTGCCGAAATTCCGGCCACCGCTTTGGCGGACAATACGCCCATTTATCATCATGAATTGTTGGCTGAGCCACCGGAGTATGCCCAAATAGCTTGGCGCTGGACGACCGCCAGTTTACCAATGGCTGAAATTGGTGGAATTCAGAATCAAACTTGGTCAGATGTTTTATTGAAATTGTTGGATGTGCCTTCGATCGCCTCCAAGCGTTGGGTATATCGGCAGTACGATCACCAAGTACAAAACAATACGGTGCTGCTACCGGGTGGCGCTGATGCGGCGATTATCCGCATTAGACCATTAGAACCAATTCAAGATTTGACTACCGATTTGAGCAAAATCAACCTAGGCGTAGCCGCCACCGTAGATTGTAATGCACGCTATGTGTATCTCAATCCTTACGAAGGAGCCAAGGCCACAGTGGCGGAAGCGGCTCGAAACTTGAGTTGTGTGGGAGCGGAGCCGATGGCAGTGACTGATAACTTAAACTTCGGTAGTCCCGAGAAGCCGATCGGCTATTGGCAGTTGGCCGAAGCCTGTCGAGGACTAAAAGAAGGCTGTATTGAATTGTCTACACCAGTGACTGGCGGGAATGTTTCGCTCTACAACGAGACAATGGATGCCCATGGTCAGCCCCAGCCGATTTATCCGACACCAGTAGTGGGTATGGTGGGATTAGTAGAGGATTTAAGCAAAATTTGTGGCCAGGGTTGGCAGCAAGCCGGGGATTTGATTTATTTATTAGGAGCTAAGACTCGACCAACGTTGGGTGCTAGTGAATACTTAGCTACCATCCATCAAACGATCGCTGGTCAACCGCCGCAGATTGATTTCGATCGGGAGCGCTCAGTGCAGTTGGCTTGTCGGCAGGGCATTCAGCAAGGCTGGATTAAGTCGGCACATGATGCGGCTGAGGGTGGTTTGGCTGTAGCGATCGCTGAGTCTTGTATCAGTGGTCAGCAAGGTGCCCAGATCGAATTACCGCTGGTAGCCGATCGATTCGATGAAAATTTGTTTGGGGAAAGTGGATCACGAATTGTAGTATCAGTGAATCTGTTCGATCGATCGGCTTTTGAAGCTCATATCACGACAATTCTGGATGATGATTGGCAACTACTGGGGACGGTAGGGGGTAACTCTTTAAATATTGTCACTACAGATGCCCAAGGTCTGATTGACATCGATTTAACAGCCATGATAGATAGTTGGGAGCAGGCGATCGAACGACGGTTAGCTGTGTAGTTTTACAGGGTGGGTAATGTCCACCCTGATATTGAATTGTAGTTAAATTACGATCGCTAGCTATCCAAAAACTTCTCTAAATCAGCAACACCAGTAAAATCAAGCAAAGCTTCCCCCAGCAATTCTACTTTTTCTAGAGATAAGCCATTTACCCTTTTCTGAAGTTTAGTCGAAACCCTCCCTAATTTGCGGTTTAGTAACTTGAGTACCAATGCTCTTTCCCCTTCCGCTTTGCCTTCAGTTCGTCCCTCGGCTTTACCGCGCTCCAAACCTAGAACCTCACCTTCAGCCATCGCCTCTCGATACACCCGCGTTTGCTGCAACTCAATTCCCAACATTAGATCCACCTCATCCCTACTCAGATTATTGAACTTATACAAGACGATCGTTGATACCAAATTAATTATATCTCTACTCCCCTGTGCTTGAGCGATTAGCCTTCTAGCCTCAGCTGTAGCCAAATCACCCTCCAGAGTTGTCAAAACCATCAACCCCAGACCCACCGACAATTCCTCTCCGACACCCAGTTCATCCAAAAAGACCCGGATAATACGGCCACTAGCTAACAATTCTTCTACAGTACTAAGACGGGATTGTTCCATGCTTCGGGATGGATAAATGATGATTGCTTGCCAGTTAGCAAATCGCTCTCGATTTCGATAGGTATAGATGCTGATTTCGCTAACTAAGCGCTCATAGAGTAAGGGGTCTAGCTGAAATTGCACTTCGCAAATATAAACTATTCCGGTTGCATCAGGTGGAATAAACACTCCGTCTATCCGAAAAGAAGTTTCCTTGACCTCAATCGAATCAAAAATGTACTCATCAGCCCGGTCAGGCGGTTGAGGAGCCAACTCAAACAAAAGAGTTGGAAATTGTTGGAATAGCTGAAAGAAAATGGTATCGCGACGCATGAAAACTTATTGAGAGTCTATCTACAATCGTGGGCAAGTAGTTCTTCATCATCATAGGACATGGAGATTTCACTAAGGTATTTCTATGGCTGATATTAACTAGTTAAGTATAAATTTAGCGATGTCAATTCAGAGCGATAATATCTATATAACTTGCGACCCTGCCCTATGATTAACCTCCGCACCGACGCTAAAAATCTCCTAACCGATCTGATCAAGCGTTATCGCCAACAGGTCGATTACCTGGCCATTCGCTTAGAAGAAGCCGAAGGCGTAGACATCTTACTACGGGGCAACAAAGTCGAAACCCTCAGCGAAGGCATTTCCATCGGTGGTCAAGTCCGCGCTTGTCACAAAGGCGGATGGGGTTTTGCCAGCTTCAACCATCTCAGCACCCTAGCCGATCGAATTGAAGAAGCGATCGCCGCCGCTCGGATTGTTGGCGACGATGAAACAATCTTAGCTCCGATCGATCCCATTCAAGACAGTTGTATTTTGCCCCTCACCGGCACCGATCCGCGCCAGATCTCCTTGCTAGAGAAGAAAGACCTGTGCCATAGGTACAGCGAAATTCTCCGCCAAGTTGATCCTCGGATTATTACCACCTCCGTTACCTATGGCGACAGTGCCCAACGCTGCTGGCTAGCCACTTCCGAAGGTACCTTAATTGAGCAAGAATGGATTGACCTGGAAACTCGCTTTGCGGCCACGGCGCGGGATGGCGAAACTGTCCAAACGGGTCGAGAAACGATCGGCTCCCGCAAAGCTTACGAAGATATTTTAGATTTAGATGCCTCGGTACGTAATGCCGCTCAACGGGCTGTCGATGCCCTGTCTTTGCCGCCGGTAAATGGTGGTGCTTACACTGTAGTTATCGATCCTATTTTAACGGGACTCTTTGTCCATGAAGCCTTTGGCCACTTATCAGAAGCCGACATGGCCTATGAAAATCCTGATTTGTTGGAAGTTATGACGATGGGCAAACGCTTTGGCTGTGAAGAACTACAAATTTTCGATGGTGCCGTGCCAGCCGGTCATCGGGGTAGTTACCTTTATGACGATGAAGGTACCCCAGCTACCACTACCCAGTTAATTCAGGATGGTGTGTTAGTGGGACGACTACATTCCCGCGAAACTGCGGGTAAGCTCGATGAACAGCCTACTGGCAACGCCCGCTGCTTAAATTATCACTACCCGCCGATCGTACGGATGACTAATACTTGGATTGAGCGGGGCAAAACGCCCGTTGATCGATTGTTTGCGGGTATCAGTACCGGGGTTTATGCCAAGAATTGGTTGGGCGGCATGACTAACGGCGAAATGTTCACCTTTAGTGCTGGGGAAGCCTGGATGATTCGGGATGGCCAGATCGCTGAACCAGTTCGGGATGTCACGCTGTCTGGAAATGTTTTCAAAACTTTGGCCGACATTGAAGGTATTGGTGACGACTTCTATTGGGATGAATCTGGTGGTTGTGGGAAGGGTGGCCAAAACGGCTTAGCCGTAGGTTGTGGCGGTCCTAGTCTACGGATTCGGGATGTAGTAGTTGGTGGTGAGGCGATCGATAGTTAAATTATGTCTGAAAAAATTGCGATTGTAGGTGGCGGTGCCGCCGGATTCTTTGCTGCTATTACCTGTGCCCAAGCCAATCCCGGCTGTCAAGTCACCCTCATTGAAGCCAGCCCTCAGCCTTTAGGCAAGGTCCGCATCTCCGGTGGCGGTCGCTGTAATGTCACCCATGCTTGCTTCGATCCAGCCCAACTAGTCCAGTTCTATCCTCGGGGTGGCAAGTCACTGCGGGGAGCCTTTAGCCGCTTTCAACCCCAAGATACGATCGATTGGTTCCAAGCACGCGGTGTCACCCTCAAAACGGAAGCTGATGGCCGGATGTTTCCGATTTCTGATAGTTCAGCCACTATTGTGAGCTGTTTAATGGACGC
>JAGVCD010000191.1 GCA_020059425.1 Chamaesiphon sp.
CATTGCCATGCAAGTCGTGCAAGCCAAAGTTATTAGCCGGGAAAATATCGACAGCACTAGTTTCCCGCCGCACCAGATTGGATTTGAACTTCCCGGTGGAGACACTCTGATTGTAGTTAGCCAAATTGGCGTAGATATTTTGGCCAAAGTAAAAGGCCGTGGTTGTTTGCGCCCGACAGGCATATTCCCACTCCGCTTCGGTGGGCAACCGATATAATCGATCGGATTGGCTGGAAAGGCGCTCGCAAAACTCCGCCGCATCATGCCAAGAAACTCTTTCGACCGGACGACGTTCCCCATTGAATTTAGCCGGATTTCTGCCCATCACTGCTAAGTATTGCTCTTGGGTAATCGGAAATTTGCTGATATGAAAAAAATTTATTTGCACCTGATGCTGGGGTCTTTCATGAGCGAGGCTACTCACTTCATCATTCGGTGATCCCATCAAAAACTCACCGTCCGGCACGTACAGCATCTCTAGCTCTACGTTTTTACCTCGCCAAAAACTACCGGAACGCAAAACGGTTTTTTGAGAGCTAAGAACTGGCTGAGCCGCCAGGTTAAAACTAGTCTGATTACTGGCGGCTACCAATGTTTGCTGCCACTTGGTCGCATCAAAACTGTCTGCTAGAGGGGTCTCTGGGGTGGCTACTGGAGCCGGGAACACATCACTCGCTGCCGGGTTGATGGCAGCTAGTCCCAACAGTTCCCGAAACTCGGCCATTGTTTGTGGTCGCTGCTGGTGTTCTTGGTGCAGAGCCTGGACAATGGCTGCATTGACTCGATCGCTAATCTGGGCGTTAAAATGCTGGGGTGGGGGCAGAGTAGCATAACTGCGAAAGTTAGAAGGCATGGGTACTTGTGCCGTCAATAGATGGTATAGGGTTGCTGCCAAGGCATATACATCTGAATAGGAGCCAGTAGTACCGGCAGGTTGATATTGTTCGATCGGCGCATAGCCTTCAGTAGTGGAATTAGTCATGCTGGACTGACGACCAGATAACACCTCTCGGGCTAGTCCAAAATCTATTAATACTGACTCTTGGGTATTTTTGCGTAGCAGAATATTATGGGGCTTAATATCCCGATGTAAGAAGCCCTGTTGGTGCACATATGCCAATGCCTGACTCATTTGGTCAATATAAATCAAGGCTTCCGATTCAGCCAACTGACCTTTCTCATCGGTATAATGGGCTAACTCTTCACCTTCGATATACTCCATTACAATTCCCCATAAGCCATCCTCCTGGATCAGCTCATATACTTGCACAATATGGGGATGCCGACACCCTTTCAAAACCAGCGCTTCATTGACAAACTTTTCTTGTCGATCGATGAAGTCTTCCCGACTCTGCTGGAGATGATTGAGAGTTTTAATGACGTAGGATTTACTGGTCTGCTGCTCAATCACTAGATAGGTAATCCCAAATCCACCGGCTCCGAGAACCTTTTGGACGAGGAATCTACCATTTTTGATTTCTTGATTATTTTGCCAAACTTGCATTATTTAAAAGATGGGCTGGAAGATGATACTTACCTTATTAATACCCAGTTTTAACTAACCAAGAAACAATTACGGCGAGAGCAGCTATTTACCCAACATTTTCACAAAGCCCACGCCCCCAAAATACAAACCTAAGACCGCACCAGCTAACAAGCTTTGAGTAATTGGATCGGTGGAAGGGGTGACAACTGCCCCCACGATCATGGCGGCCATCACCACCACCCGCCAACTTTTGAGCATTTGGGCTGAAGTCACAATGCCCAATAAGGCCAATAAGATTTGCACCACGGGCACTTGAAACAATAAGCCAGTGGCTAGTAGTAACACCAAAATAAATTCAAAGTAGCGTTCGATCGACCACAACTGCTCCACCACATCAGCGCCATAGCTAACCAAAAAATTCAGCGCCGCCGGGATCAGTAAGTAATAAGCAAAAAACAACCCGCCCACAAACAACACACTAGAACCCAATACCACCGGTAAAACCAACCGTCGCTCCCGCCGAGTGAGACCGGGCAACACAAATTGAATCACCTGGTAAATAATTACTGGCGTAGCTGCTAAAATACCGCCATATCCAGCCACCTTAATCGAAACAAAGAAATATTCACCGGGAGTCAACTGCAAAAATTTCACTCCGTGAGCTGGCACCTCTAACAGGCTTACCAACTGCTTCACCACCGTAAAGCAACCAGCGGCACCAACCACTACTGCGATCAGAATATAAAAAATACGGGTACGCAGCTCTTCGAGATGGTCAAAGAAAGTCATCTCCACTTCGCTGGGGAGTTCTTCTTCTGGATCGATCGGCTCCACAATCTCATCCGAATAGACAGGATCATCTAAATCATCGATCGGCTCTGCGACCACCTCGGGCTGCCAAAGCTCGATGCTTTGATCTTCAATAGTTTCAACGTTTTTTTCAGCTTCCGCACTCATTGGTAAAAATTTTTTGGACAGTCATAGTTCATTATGCTCGATCACCCTAGCTTTGCCACTCTTTATTGAGGTATTCCCTAGCAACCTCCCAACCATCCAGCACCAAAAAATGTAGTCTGTATTAACTATTTTGATGAAAGCAGAAGTTGATCAGCTTTAGAACCCCTCCAAATATTTTCGATC
>JAGVCD010000173.1 GCA_020059425.1 Chamaesiphon sp.
CAGTCTTCTCATAAATCGTGTGCATATTCTATTTCAATTTGTTGAGATATCCTAATATTTTTTATCTTTTCTTAATAGAGAGGCTGTTCTAAGGCGATCAATTGGCTGTTTTCTAGCAATTATGATAGCGAACAGGGATCGATCGAACTGGAGAACGAAGCCGTTTCGGGATGAGTTGTGGGGCTGTGAGGTGACATTCTGGTTTCCGATTGTCAAGCTTTTGGCTGGAGATTATTGCTCGATATACTTTAAAAGATGTCGATCGAACGAGTCTAAAATCTTCAATCGCAGTAGAAGACAGTACATTTATCCTAAAGAATTCAGATGCGTTTCGTGAGTTCGATCGAGGTGTTGTTATTCAGCTAGACAAACAAGAAATTATGCCGATCGCACGGGGCTGAAGCAACCGCCGTTTGCGAAACTATAAACTGGAAAACACTTTCCGCTAGTTCAAGCAGGTAAAAATAATAAGATATAGAATCCTTTCATATCAAACATTCTATCGATTTAGCCTTTCTTAGGCGATCAAAATATACATCATCCTACGGCTTCGTTTTAATTATTTTTTGATCACTTGGACTAGCAGAATGCGAAATTATTTTTTCCACACAAAATTCTCGCAGGTTTGCTTGGCTTCACGAGCAACATCTGTTGTCGGCTGATTGAGGCTAGGATGGTAACGCAATTGATTGCAGGCTTTTGGTAGCAGAGATTTCCAGGAAATATCCCAGAGCCGCAAAGTCTTGTCCCTACCACTGCTGACGATGCGCTGGCCATCTGGACTAAACACCACTGAATAAACTTCATCCGTATGACCTATTAACGAATTGCCAATGGGTGTTCCAGTTTTTGCATCCCAGAGCCTTACAGTCTTGTCTAAACTGCCGCTGATAAAACGTTGGCCATCTGGACTAAACGCCACTGAGCCAACTAAAGACTCATGACCAGTTAAGGGTTTGCCGATTTGGGATCCAGTCTTCGCATCCCAACGCCACACCTTTTTCCCGCTGCCGCTGATGATATGTTGGCCATCTGGACTAAATACCGCATCCCAAACCCGATCAGCATGACCAGTTAAGGGTTTGCCAATTTGTGTTCCAGTCTTCGCATCCCAGAGCCGCATAGTTTTATCCGTACTACTGCTGATGATACGTTGGCCATCTGGACTAAACGCCACTGACGTGACCCAATTTTCATGATCTGTTAAGGGTTTGCCAATTTGTGCACCAGTTTTTGCATCCCAGAGCCTTACAGTCTTGTCAGTACTACCGCTGACGATGCGTTGACCATCTGAACGAAATGCTACTGAAAAAACCTGATCATTATGGGGTAACTGATTTTGCTCCAGATTCACGCTAACAACATCCCGTAAACTACCGTCTACAGAAGCAAACTGGGGATGATTGGGAAATTGTACCAAAGCTGACTGACTTAAGCCTGTTGCCGCAATAGCATTGATAGTTGCATCAACAGTTTGATTGCTAGTCATTAATTCCCGAGCACGAGCCGCAAATTGCTCTAACTGCTGACACTGGGCTTGTCGTAATTGATAAATAGCGACACCAGCAAAACCCATAACTAATAAAAATGCTGTGATTCCTCCTGCTCGGATAAACTGGCCTACTCGTTTTCGATTAAATTCTGCTCTTTCCGAGGCATTAGAAAAATCAAGTTGCCGAGGAGTCATATTATCTCCAGTACGCTCCTGATAACCCCGCAACAAATCCAGATCGGGCGATCGCCATAAATTCCCCTCGGGTCGTCCATTATCCTGCCAAATCATCACGGCATCATCCAGCCGCCGTTGAAATCGCAAATCACTACGACCAGCATCAAGCCAATCTTTTAATTGCTTCCAGTTGTCAAATAATGCTTCATGGGTCACTTCAGCAGTCTCAGTCCCATCTTTGTCCGCCAAAGTAATTAATCTTGCATCAGCAAAACGATCAATCACCTTTTGCACATTCTCCAAATTATCTCGATGGGCAACTATCTGCTCCAATTTAGTTCGGCGACGAGTGACTTTTGTCTCTTCCCCCAACTGCACCAGTCCTAGAAAAAACCGCCTTGCAATCTCTTGTTCATCAAAGACAAGACCTTCATAAATCCTTTGAGCTTCTCCAGCTAAAGCACCGCCCACACCACCGATCGCCCTGAGTGTTTCTGCTGGTTCTTTACCTGCGGCTAAACCCACCCAAATTTGAGCCAAAGCAAACTGAAGCAAAGGCAAAGCCCCTTCCCGACCTTCTGTCTGCTCAATTAATAGATCGATCGTACTCAAGTCCAGGGGGTGCTCTGCTAATTCTGCGGGTTTAGCGATCGCTTCTCGTAGTGCATTCTCACTCATCGCAGGCACCAAGTAGCCCTGAGTAGCGATCAATTTATTTAACTGGGAATGCTGTTGGGTTGCCCCCAAAAAGTCACTTCGTAATGTGCAGAGTAACTGTCCCAGGGGGTAACGAAGATTGGTCATTACAGCGACTGCTTATCGCAAAAAATCTCATGATTTTCGGAATTTGAGCATTTTTAGCGGCTGAA
>JAGVCD010000036.1 GCA_020059425.1 Chamaesiphon sp.
AATACTTCCAGATCCTGTTGAGCGAAGGTGCGGATGGCCAAGATATCGAGATAACGATCGAGTACCCGAGCTGTGTCCTGTAAAGGTTCGCCTCGGCCAATTTGGGTGGAATTAGGGTTCAGATCGATGACTTGGCCGCCCAATTGATACATGGCAGCGGTAA
Source organism: Chamaesiphon sp. (assembly GCA_020059425.1). The sequence continues at coordinate 164 of JAGVCD010000036.1, forward strand.
AGCTAACACGGGTACGGGTAGAAGACTTGGTGAAAAGCAATCCTAGGATTTGACTAGTTTGGGGATTAACCTGACGCTTTTTGAGGGCGATCGCTAGGTCAATGAGTTGAAGCAGCTCAGTGCTACTCAAGTCGGCCATTCCCAACAAGTCTCTTCCCTTCAGGCTTTCCATAAGCGGCCACAGTTCCAACGAAAAACGTATATTCTACTGTATCCAGTAGGCTTTCGGGCAAAATATGACCATAATTGCTCGGTAATTTCTTAGCGTTTGGTTTTGAGTACCCCGTACAACAGACCGCTGCCGATCGATAGCCCGATCAAGAGCAAAATCAATCCACCGGGAAAGATGGTCAGAATCTTAAAACCTCTGAGCAAATAAAACAAAATCGTCGCACCCAGGGCACCAGTGAAAATATAGGCTAGTCTTTGGCTCCAGGACATGGCGGTAATTGAGAGGGTTATACCAAATTATACTCCGGCACCTAAACCGTTCGTTTAGAACTCATGAAGGCATAAAGCAGATAAGCGGCAATTCCCAAATTGATGGAGGTATCCGCCCAATTAAAAATAGGAAAGCGAATGAGCCTTACATCAATAAAATCGGTGACATAACCCAAGGCAAAACGTTCAATTCCGTTGCCCATCGCTCCGGCTAGAACCAAGCCATAGGCTAGCTGCTCCAGTTTCACCAGCTTTGGTCCCCAGATGGCCAATCCCATCAGAAAAAGACTCACTGCCAAAGATAGCCAGCGCAGCCAAAATGCTCCTTTGAAGGAACTACCAGCGGCTCCATCATTAACTACATGGGTAAAATGGAACACACCCTGCCAAATGGCATGAGATGTTTCGATCGGCAGTACCTGAATTACCCAATATTTAGTGATTTGATCGATCGCTAAACTGCTCGCCGCCGCTACCCAAAACAAATGATTCTTTAACATGTATCGCTGGTGTCCTTAAGTATTTTGAGAAAAGCAATGTTTAGTAGAGCAGAATCCGGCGTAACCCAAAAGCAATCAAGGCTGTGGCACAAACAGCAATCAACTGACTGGGTAACAGGCTAAAAGAATATTGAAACAATAATTTTTGCAGCGTAAAAGGAACGCCCGTTGCCCAACGAAACACTTGTAAACACAACAGATAAGATATTCCCACCAGATGAATAGCCGCTAATCCGCTCACGCAGCTCAGGCTCAAATTTTCGAGATTTGGTCGCATTCTAAAAGCTAGAGAGCCGCATAGCCAACTCGCGGGTATAAAACCTAAAATATAGCCAAAAACCGGCTTTTGCAAATAACTCCAGCCTCCACCATCATTGAATATTGCATAGAAACCAGACAGACCAACGATGATATATAGCAGCTGCACCAAAGTACTAGCATTACGGCCAGCAACGCAGGCCAACAGCAGCACGGTGGCGACTTGACAACTAATATTCAGCGGTATGATACCCACTCCTGGCCGCCACTGCCAGGGTGGATTCACAGCGGAAACCAGGATGAAGTTGGCGCAGACCATCAATAACAATCCCCCGATCACCCACAATAGTTCATAAAAACGGGGCAAAGTAGTAATCGATCGCTGACTCATGGGCAATATTTTAAAACGGAGGCTAAGGTTACAAAAATTCTAGCATCCGCCGTCTGGCCTGGTTATTTTGTGCCAGAAAGATCAAAATACAGGTTAGGATAAGCAATAATTTGTAATTTAATAATCCCCCTATAAAGTATGTCTATGCAGCGCTTGTGGTCACAACTGATCGCTTTGGTATTAGTAGTAGTAATTGGTTTGACTGGATGCTCTTCAGAAACTGTTGGCGGGTTGGTAGGCAATTATCGCCAAGATAGTTTGACGGTGATCAGTAGTTTGCGGTCCGCCTTAGATGCCGTAGAAGAAACTCCGGAAAAAGCCACGGCTCAAGCGTTGGCTCGTCAGAACATCAACGACTTTTCTTCCCGTTACCGCACCGATGCAGCACTCACCAAGCTCAATTCTTATACCAGTATGCGGACAGCCTTAAACTCTTTGGCTGCCCATTATGCCGCCTATCCTAATCGGCCTGTCCCCGACAAACTGAAGGAAAACCTAGCGCAAAAGTTCAAACAGATCGAATCTGCTCTGGAACGTGGCGCTTAATTAACCCGTCAAAAAATTCAGTCAAAAATTCAGCCATTAAACTGCTTTACACCCGTAAGCAGTTTATTTTTTGCCGATCGAACGGAACACTTTGCTAAGATTAGCATTCCAAGAAAATGTCTGTTTTGCCACAAATATTTCCTTTTCCACCAATATGTTTGACGCTGCCACCGTATGACGCTGATTAAAAATATCCTTAGTTGGTGTTTACCCCAAATCTCGGCGGGCATTTTTACCACCATTCATCTGTGTCTGGCGATCGCCCCAGCTGTGGCTCAAACCACCGCCATTCAAACCCCCGATAACGAATATTGCTTTTTACCCGCTGCCGCTGTCAGTGAGAAGAATAAGTGGCGATCAGCTGCACTGCAGGGTGATCCGACAAGTCAGGAGCGTTACACCCAAATTACCAATCAACATGCCCAACAGCTACAGAATTGTCGGCAACGCAGCTGGCTGAAAACCCAAGCTCTGTGGTTACGAATGTACCCCTGTGACAGTCGGCCTGGTGCAGTAGATGAGCTGCTAGATTATGCTGTGAACCGGGGTTATAACCAAGTCTATTTGGCTACTTTTTATGCAGGTCAGGTGTTATTGCCCCAAGCGACTAATCCGACTATTTGGCCGTCCGTTTTGGCCACTGGCAGTGTCCGTCAGACAGATTTGTTGGCTGAGGTTATTAAGAAAGGCCGAGCGCGAGGCTTGAAGGTATATGCCTGGTTATACAGTCTGAGTTTTGGCTCGAACTATGCTCTGCAGGATAGTCGCGATACAACAATTAGTATCAATGGCCGGGGTGAAAAAAGTTGGTTTGCCGGGAATGAGGGCAGTCAACCGATCGGCGATGGTCCAGCTTCGGTGTTGTTTGTGAATCCCCACAGCCGCCAAGCTCGCACCGATTTTAGCTTGTTGGTAAATGAGGTAGCCAAGCGCAAGCCCGACGGCATTTTGTTTGACTATATTCGCTACCCCAAGGGTCAAGGTGGCCAATCGATCGCCTCCAATGTCAAGGACTTATGGATCTATGGGGAAGAAGCCCGCAAAAACCTAGAAGAGATGTCCCAGAACAAAAAAGGGGCGGAATTAATTA
>JAGVCD010000245.1 GCA_020059425.1 Chamaesiphon sp.
GCGCCGGTCACTACTCGACCATCAGCTTTAGCAATACCTAAATCGGTAGCGATCGCCTGGGCAGTTAATTGATGGTCGCCGGTAATCATCACGGTGCGAATACCCGCTGTCTTGCATTTCACTACTGCATCTCGTACCTCTGGCCGGGGAGCATCTAACATTCCTACCAAGCCCAACCAAATCAGATTCTGTTCGGCGCGATCATCTCCTGATTTTGGTATTTGAACCAATTTTCGATGAGCTAAACCCAACACCCGCAAGCCCTGGCCAGCTAGTTGATTATTTTGTTGGAGGATCTGTTGCCGTTGCTCATCAGTTATCGGAGAAATCACGTTATCGATCACCACCCCCTGGCAACGTTCTAAGATCATCTCTGGTGAGCCTTTGGTAAACAACACATAGCCTTTGTCTTGCTGACAGATCACGCTCATCCGCTTCCGATCGCTATCAAAAGGAATCTCACCCATTCTGGGCAAAATTTGTTGACTAGTTACCTGACTGACCCCACCTTTCTCGGCTAGTACAACTAGGGCACCTTCGGTGGGATCGCCGATAATTTGCCACTGATCATCATTGAATTGCAACAGGGCATCATTACAGAGGGTCGCTCCCCACAGCAACCTGGTTACATCTGGGTAACTAGCAATGTCGGCCTTGGCTCCAGCAACTTGAAAGTCACCATTCGGCTGATAGCCTTCGCCAGTGATTGTCACGTCATGCTGTAATGTAGCGACTTTTTGTACCACCATTTTATTTTGAGTAAGTGTCCCCGTTTTATCGGAACAAATTGTAGTGACACTACCCAAAGTTTCTACTGCTGGCAATCGCCGGATCAAAGCTTGGCGCTTCACCATCCGCTGGGTACCCAATGCTAAAGTAATCGTAATGACGGCAGGTAAGCTTTCTGGCACTACGGCCACCGCCATACTCAAAGAAACTTCCACTAGCTCTCGAAATAGCTTGAGATCAAAGCTGTTCTTCAACATGCTGGGAATCATGCCACCAATCACCACCAGCGCCACTAGAAACAGCGAGCCTTTTACCAACACATTGCCCAACTGCGTGATTCGCTTTTGGAGGGGAGTAGGCTCAGTTTCGACCGACTGCAGCAGCGCAGCAATTTTACCCAGCTCAGTTTGCATCCCGGTTTTGGTAACTACGACCTCACCGCGCCCCACCAGTACTTCGGTACCTTGATAAACCAGATTTAACCGATCGCCTAAATCAACATCTTTATCCAAATCTAGATGGGCATTTTTATCCACCGCCGTAGCTTCACCCGTCAGGGCTGCTTCGCGGATTTGCAAATTTGCTGCTTCCAATAATCGACCATCCGCCGCCAGCTTCACCCCGGCCTCAATGAGAATAATATCGCCCGGTACCAACTGCCGACCATCAATTTCAGTTACTTGACCATTACGCTTCACCCGTACCTGAGGTGAAGACAATTGTTTGAGAGCGGCTAAGGCTTGTTCAGCTTTGCTTTCTTGCAAATAGCCCATAATCCCATTTAATATCACCACCGACATAATGGCGATCGTATCCTTAAAGGGAAATCCCTTGAATTCTCCGGCCTGCATACTCCAAATATCCATCACCCCCGACACCACTGCCACAAAGATCAACATGATCAGCATGATGTTGGTGAACTGATCTAGCAAAATTTGCCAGCGACTACGGCCAGCAGCGGCCACTAGCTCATTACTACCATACTGAACTAGTCTTTCTTGAACCTGATGACTATTTAATCCATGCTTAACATCAACCTGAAGCTGAGTAGCAGCTTGATCAGTGTTCAGAGTATGCCAAGCAATATCATCAATATTGGATAGACGGGGGGCTGGAGAATTGGTCATAAACTATGTGGGATATAGGGTCAGCAAAATGCTAAGCTGGCGGGGATCGAGAATACAGAACTAATATATAGAGTAGATACTAATCAAAACTTCAATATTACTGCTTTTATACTATATGTAATTCTAACTCACGCCAGGGGCAAGTCCTGCCGCAGACTGTCTAGAGGACAATGTACGTTAAGACTAGAATATCTATTAAACATTCATCAAGTCATATTTTTTCATTCCTAACCCACCAACTTTTATTATCTCTTAATCCGCATCCATGTCCCAGAATGACTTCCTCGCAGTTTTAAATTCTTCGCAGCGTCACGCCGTCGAACATTTTTGTGGTGCGTTGTTGGTAGTTGCCGGGGCTGGCTCGGGGAAAACGCGCGCCCTGACCTACCGGATTGCTAATTTAATCTTGACTCATCGGGTCGATCCGGAAAATGTCCTGGCGGTCACTTTTACCAATAAAGCTGCTCGGGAAATGAAAGAGCGGATTGAAGCCTTGTTTGCTCAAAGATACGCCCTCGAAAAATTTGGAAAGCCGCTCAGTGCTCTACCACCAGCTGAGCAAACCCGGGTCAGATCTCATATTTACAAAACCTATATCAAACGTTTATGGGTCGGCACTTTCCATGGCTTACTAGGAAAAATTTTACGCTTTGATATCGAAAAATACGTAGATGATAAAGGCCGACAGTGGCAAAAGAATTTTACAATCTTTGATGATAGCGACTGCCAAGGAGCCATCAAACAAATTGTCACCAAGCACCTCAATTTAGACGACAAAAACTTTGAACCAAGAGCAGTACGCTATGCGATTAGTAATGCCAAAAATAAAGCCCTGTCACCAGATGAATATGCTCGCACCCAAGAAGATTACAAAGGCCGGGTGATAGCCGAGGTCTATAAGCTCTATCAAGATTTCCTGTGCCAAAACAACGCCTTAGATTTTGATGATTTGTTACTGGTGCCGGTCAAATTATTTCAGCAAAATCCCCAGATTTTGAACTACTGGCACCAAAAATTTCGGCATATTTTGGTTGATGAATATCAAGATACTAATCAGACTCAGTATCAATTAATTCAGCTGTTGGCCACTAATGGGACTAGTGCCCAAGAATTTGGGGCTTGGCAGAATCGATCGATATTTGTGGTGGGGGATGCTGATCAATCCATCTATTCTTTTCGGATGGCGGATTTCACTATTTTGATGAACTTCCAGTCCGACTTTGGCGATGGTCTGCACGACGATGACACCCGCACGATGGTGAAGTTAGAAGAAAACTATCGATCGCGCTCCAATATTCTGCAGGCAGCTAATGAATTAATTCAAAATAACACTCAGCGCATTGATAAAGTGCTAAAGGCCACCCGAGAAGCGGGTGAACCAATTTATCTGTATCAGGCCGATACTGAGATTCTAGAAGCCGAATTTGTCGTAGATAAAATTTTGGAGCAAACCCGCGAAAATGCCGAATTAGAGTGGAGTAACTTTGCCGTTTTATACCGGACTAACGCTCAGTCTCGTCCGATCGAAGATTGCTTGGTGCGTAGTGGTATTCCCTACCAAATTGTGGGGGGCTTGCGTTTCTACGATCGCAAAGAAATTAAAGATGTAGTTTGTTATTTGCGGGTAATTAATAATCCTGATGACACTGTAAGTATGCTGCGGGTAATTAATACTCCCCGACGCGGCGTAGGACAAGCAACCATCGACAACTTGCAAAACGCCGCCCAGCAGATGGGTATGCCTCTATGGGAAATTATCAATGATGAAACTTCAGTAAAAACATTAGCTGGTAGATCAGCTAAAGGGGTGTTGAATTTTGTAGAAATTATCAATAAGTGGCGACAGGAAATGGCCACTAGTCCAGTCACCGAGGTACTAGCTGGGGTGTTGGCAGATTCTGGTTATGTGCAAGAACTCCATTTACAGGGTACTGATGAAGCAGCCGATCGCTTACAAAATGTCCAGGAGTTAATGAATGCGGCCACTCAGTTTCAGGAAGAAACGGAAGAAGCTACCTTGGAGAATTTTTTATCGACTAAAGCGCTCAGTTCAGACTTAGATAACTTGGACGACAAAAAAGCCGTGTCACTCATGACCTTGCATTCCTCTAAAGGTTTAGAATTTCCGATTGTTTTTTTGGTGGGGCTAGAACAAGGACTATTTCCCAACTATCGATCGCTCAACGATCCAGCCGCCCTGGAAGAAGAACGGCGGCTGTGTTATGTGGGCATCACCCGCGCCCAAGAGCTATTGTATATTTCCTACGCCCGCGCTCGGCGGTTGTACGGTCAGCGGGAACCCGCAGTATCATCGCAGTTTCTAACTGAATTACCGCGCGAACTGTTACAAAGTAACCAGATTGGCAAAATGCGACCTAAAGTTACACCGCCTACCGCCGCCGAGAAAAAGCAAGCCGCCGAGGCACCGCCTCAAGTTTGGACGGTAGGCGAAAAGGTCTTGCATGGCACCTTTGGAGTCGGTGAAATCACCCATGTTTTTGGATCCGATCGGAAGGTTTCGGTGGCGGTGAAGTTTCCCAGTATTGGCCAAAAGGTTCTGGAGCCGCGATCAACTGGCTTGCGCAAAATCTCTAAAGTGTAGTTATTGAGATAATATGAACGAAAATCCAGCCTGGTATATTATTAAAGTCGCTGATGGCACCTGTCAAATCACAGCTGATGATTTTGACCCTACAACTATCACGGTCAA
>JAGVCD010000325.1 GCA_020059425.1 Chamaesiphon sp.
CAGGATTTAGCGGGCTATTCTTTGGGACAAGCCGACCTGTTGCGAAGAGCGATGAGTAAAAAGAAAGCCGACGAAATGCAAAAGCAGCGCACTACTTTCGTGGATGGCTCCGCTAAAAACGACATCTCTAGCGAAATCGCCAACAAGCTTTTTGACCAAATGGTGCTGTTTGCCGAATATTGTTTCAACAAATCTCACTCCACCGCCTATGCCTACGTGACTTACCAAACGGCTTTCTTGAAAGCTAACTATCCGGTGGAATATATGGCTGCTTTGCTAACAGCGAATAGTGGCGACCAAGATAAGGTGACCAAGTATCTGAATAACTGCGAGCAAACCCTGCGGATCAAAGTTGAACCACCAGACATCAATCGATCGAACACCAATTTCACCCCAGTTAAGGGACAAAAAAGCATTTTCTTTGGTCTCTCTGCCATTAAAAATGTGGGCGAAGGTGCGATCGAGACTATTTTGGCTGAACGAGCAGTAGGTGGAGAATTCCAATCCTTAGCCGATCTCTGTCAACGGATTAATCTGCAAGCGGTGAATAGCCGCAACCTGGAATCGCTGATTAAATGTGGGGCCTTTGATAACATCGAGCCCAATCGCCAACAGCTGATCCAGGATATGGAATTGACCGTACCCTGGGCACAGAAACGAGCAAAGGAAAAGGCGATCGGCCAAGGAAATTTATTCGATCTGATGGGCGGTACCCAAAAAAGTGCCGACAATAGTTTTGAAGCCGCACCCAAAGCTCCAACTACTCCCGATTTCAGCTCTCAAGAGCGTTTGCAATTCGAGCTCGAATTATTGGGAGTTTATGTCTCCGACCATCCTTTAAAGTCAGCTGAACACATTGTCCGTCGTCAAAACATTGCAACGGTTAATCTACCAGAAATTGATAAACACGTCCGCAAAGGCTTAGTAAAAGTAGTGGTCATGCTGCAAGAGGTGAAAATCACCCAGACCAAAAAAGATAATAAGTCGATGGCCATTCTCAAGGTCAGCGGCATTGATGGTACCCAAGTGGCCGCAGTAGCTTTTACCGATGCTTACGAAAAAGTCAAAGACTTACTAGCAGTCAATGTACCAATTGTTATGGAAGGTAAAGTCAACCGGCGTGATGAAGAACTACAAATCGTAGTAGAGAGTATTGAAGTGATCGATCTCAGTTTAGACTTTGGGGAAGAAGAAATTATGGGAGACAAAATTGCCCTCATCCATATCCCAATCGATATGCTGACTGATCAGCGCCAAATGCAACAGCTCCAAACCATCCTCGAAGAATATGCTGGGAACGATGCAGAAATTGCCAAAACTCCAGTCTATGCTCTGGTAGCTGCAGCTACTGGCCAACGTCTAGTCAAATTCGGCGAACAGTTTTCTCTGGAATCTGAAGACAAGGCAGTAGCCAGAATCAGCCATCTAGGTTTTACAGCCAAAATCAGGTCACGGCCAACAGAATTACCCCCAGCCATCGCTGTACTTGAAGCCGAGCCATCTAGCATCTAATTAACCATAGTTAATGAAAACAGCAAATCAGTTACATTAATAGACCACTAAAGGCATAATTATTGTCGATCGCATCAACCAAAAATTGTTGAATAGTAGCATTGAGTTGCTTCAGTTTCACGGGTTTAGTCAAATATTCATTGGCACCCACTGCCAAACATTTTTCCCGATCGCCTTCCATCGCTAAGGCAGTCAAGGCAATGATCGGAATCGAGACCAAGTCCGGCTGTTGGCGAATGCGCGTAATTGCCTCTAGTCCATCCATCACTGGCATTTGAATATCCATCAAAATCAAGTCCGGGCGGTATTTTTGAGTCAGGTCGATGGCCGATTGTCCATCTTGAGCCACAATCGGGCGATAGCCTTTCGCTGTCAAATAGCTAGAAATGGTGTTGATATTCATCTCATTATCTTCCACAATTAAAATCAGTGGTGGCTCCGGAATCTCTTGCTCCAGAAATCCAGATAAAACCGAAACAACCCCAGATATCTCGTGCAGCTCAGCTGCCGGATCAGCCACTAAACAACTAGCAGGCAAAGATATTTCCACACAACTACCGTGGCCGATCGTACTTTCGGAGGTGAGCGAACCACCATGCAATTCCACAATCGGGTTGACCAACATCAAGCCAAAGCCGATACGCTTGTGACTAATTTTGGTGACACCCGGCACCAATGGCTCATCTGACGGCACCACAGAAACTTCTTTACTGGTATCAATCACCATTAAACGGAGGCCAACACCATTATGCACCAATGAATCTAGTGGCTTAGTTACTACTAATTTTACTTTGCCCCCAGTGGGAGTAGAGTCGATTGCCTGACTAAGCAAATTAATTAACACTTGACGCATCCGCTGGAAATCAACAGCTACATACCCCGGATCATTCGGCAGCTCAACATCTAGTTGAATTTGTTTTTGAATGGCGTGGTGTTGGACAAAGGTCACACTAGAGTGACAAAGTTCCGTCACTGTCACTATCGTAATTTCCAGTTCTAGTTTACCAACTTGAATTTTCGAGAGGTCTACCATATTGTTAATCAGCGCCAATAAATACCAACCACTGCGATCGATCGTACTCACCGCATTGAGCTGTTGCTCATTCATGGCACCGAAAACTTCTTCTAATAATGTTTCGGACATGCCCAAAATACCATTGAGCGGATTCCGAAATTCATGACTGATCGTCGCAATAAATTCATCCGTAAAATAGTTGTCAGTCTGTTGTTCAGTTAAAAGCAGCGGCTGGAGTAATTCTGGATAACGGTGAGCAAGTTTGTGCTGATAAGCAGTATCACCTAACTGGGTGTAACAGCGATAGGCATCTTGGCAATAGACTGCGGCTATTTTTTCCTTACCCCAATCTAAATAAAAAATAGCCGCCTGTTCGTTAGCAATCGCCACAGCTGCTAAAGATTGATTTTCTTGAGCATCAAGAATAGCTTGATCGAGTCGAAGCATCTCTTCTACATATCGTTCCAAGGTTCCCGCTTACTCTGTCTCAATTAGTAAATTAAGTATACCCATTAATTTGAAATTAATTGCAACCTCATTTCAAGCTGCATTTCAAAGTGGCAATTTCTGAATAGTTTGATGCGATTCTCGCAATTTGATGGGTTTAATAAAATACCATCCACATCC
>JAGVCD010000083.1 GCA_020059425.1 Chamaesiphon sp.
ACTAGTGGTCAGATCTTCTAAATCTAGAGCATGGGGCATTCCCCCTTCCCATAAAGCCAATAGTCGATCGGGCAAGGCCAACACGGCAGTATTTGCTACATTCTTGACCCCCCGGAGCATCCCCCGTAAACCAGGAGCCTTCATTCCATAATTGCTGTAGAGCAATCGATCGGCTGTGTTTTCGGCCTGATAACCAGCTGTTTGCACATATCGATAGGTAGCCTGTGCCTGACCGTCCGCAAAATGCACTGCCAAAATTGCGCCATCTCCATCAAACCAATGCCCCACGGCTTGTCCGCCTCGGGTCAAGCGCCCTGGCCCATTGCGATATAAACTTCCTTGCAAATTTGTGGGGATCTGGCCAGCCACAACTTTTAATGGTTGCAGCGGAAATTCTGGTGCAGGAGTGGCCAGGGATTTACCCCAAGTTGGTCGAGTTTGCTGATTGGTAGATGCAAAGGTTGTCGCCATGATTTTTCGGAATTGTTGGATATTAACTAAATAGATCCCCAGAAAGGCGTTAAGTTATTGATCAGTTCTTGAGTCAACTTTACTCTCTCCGACAGATTTAGGACTAAAATCGGGTAAAGTCGATCGATCATTCCCCTACTGCTGTTATCATGCCTCATCCTCTTTACATTGCATTTATCTGGCACCAGCATCAGCCACTCTACAAATGCCGCGATGGCAAATATCGGATGCCTTGGGTCAGATTACACGGTACTAAAGATTACCTAGACTTAATTTTACTGCTTGAAAAGTATCCTAAGTTACATCAGACCGTAAATTTAGTGCCATCTCTGATTGAGCAGTTAGAGGATTACGTGGCCGGTACGGCTTTTGATCCTTACCTCGAATTGGCTTTGATGCCCTTTGAGCAGCTAAAAACTCAACAGCGCCAATTTATCATCCGTCATTTCTTTGATGGCAATCATCACACCCTGATTGATCCCCATCCTCGCTACCGCGATTTGTTCAATCAGCGCCAAGAACATGGTGAAGCCTGGTGTCTAGATAACTGGCAAGAACGGGATTATGGCGACTTGCTAGCTTGGCATAATCTTTCTTGGTTTGATCCCCTGTTTTGGGAAGACCCCGATATTGCGGGCTGGCTAGCTAAAGATCATGACTTTACCCTGAGCGATCGACAACGAATTTATTCCAAACAGCGGGAAATTATTGCCCGGATTATTCCCAAACACCGGGAAATGCAAGAAAGTGGTCAATTAGAGATCACCACCACTCCCTATTCCCATCCAATTCTGCCCCTGCTGGCTGATACCAACGTCGGGAGAGTGGCCATTCCGAATATGGAGCTGCCCCAGAAAAGATTTACTTGGGCCGAAGACATTCCTCGCCACTTGAATAAAGCCTGGGAAATGTATAAAGACCGGTTTGGTCGGGTGCCCCAGGGTCTGTGGCCTTCTGAGCAAGCCGTCAGTCCAGCGATTTTGCCCTATGTAGCGGAGCAAGGCTTTAAATGGCTCTGTTCTGATGAATCGGTACTTGGCCATTCCATCAAACACTTCTTCCATCGCGATCATTATGGCAATATCCAAGAACCCGAGCTGTTATACCAGCCCTATAAATTGGCTACCGAACATGGCGATCTAGCGATGGTCTTCCGCGATCACCGCTTGTCCGACCTAATTGGCTTTACTTACAGTGCTATGGAGCCGGAGCATTCTACCGCCGATTTAATTGGTCATTTGAGTGCGATTCGCACCGCCCTAGCGGCCAAAGAAGCTGCCGCTCAAAAATCTGGGACAGATGCTGATACTTTGGAGTCTTTAGAGAAACCCTGGTTGGTGACGATCGCCCTGGACGGTGAAAACTGCTGGGAACACTATCATCTCGATGGCAAGCCTTTCTTGGAGCAACTCTATCAAAAATTTAGTGACGATGAGCGTTTTAAATTAGTCACCGTCAACGAATTTGTCAGCCAATTTCCGCCTACTGCCGAGATTCCCAGCCAGAATCTCCACACCGGTTCTTGGGTGGATGGCAGCTTAACCACCTGGATTGGCGATCCCGTCAAAAATCGGGCCTGGGACATGTTGACTTCTGCTCGTCAGGTGTTGGCTAATCACCCGGAAGCGACTCCGGAAAATAACCCAGAAGCTTGGGAAGCGCTGTATGCCGCCGAAGGATCAGACTGGTTCTGGTGGTTTGGGGAAGGTCATTCCTCCAACAACGATGCCATGTTTGACCAATTGTTTCGGGAGCATTTGGTGGCTCTCTATCAAGCCTTGAATGAACAAGTGCCTTCGGAGCTAACCCACTACATCGAAGACCATCATCGGCGCATCGAACAGCGGCCAGAGGGCTTTATCCATCCTGTAATTGATGGCCGGGGCGATGAACAGGACTGGAATTTTGCTGGTAGGTTAGAGATTGGGGGGGCGCGGGGCACTATGCACCAAAGCAGCACTACTCAACGCATCTACTATGGTGTAGATCATCGGCATTTCTATACCCGTCTAGACTTCAAGCAGGGTACTAAACCAGGTGTTGATATTCCGGCGGAGTTAAATCTGGTGTGGTTTTACAACAATCAAACGATGCACAATAGTCTGCTGCCCCTGGCCGAGATGCCGCACGAGGCACCAATGAACTACCGTTTTCATCATCGTCTCCAAATTAATTTACTGGAGATGAGTTGTTGGTTCCAAGAGGCGATCGATTACGACCAATGGGAGCATCGACCATCGTCGGCGCGGGTAGCTTGGGATAAATGTCTAGAGATTGCCGTTCCCTGGGACGATTTGGATATTGAACCTTCCTATGAGCTGCAAATGATGATGTTCTTTACTGACCATGGTCGTTATCGCAGTTATTTGCCCGAAAATGAGATGATCTCTTTGCAAATGCCCTGATTTTGAACTGGTTTGGTGAGTTTACCTGGGCGGCCAAGGCGGATTACCTTAAAATAAAGTGATATTCCTTATCAAAACTTTATAAATGTCAGCCTTGATTGCCGCTCTTACCAAAATTGACCAGATTGATCGCCAGATCTGGTCTTGGCGAGGTTACGAAATTGTCTATACCGTCAAAGGCATGGGTCAGCCGTTGCTGTTGATTCATGGCTTTGGGGCTTCGATCGGTCATTGGCGCAAAAACATTAATGAGTTATCGGCTGGTTATCGGGTCTATGCGATCGATCTATTGGGTTTTGGGGCTTCGACCAAGGCACCGATCGAATACAGTATGGAGCTGTGGGCGGAGCTAGTAGCCGATTTTTGGCAAGAGCATATTCAAGA
>JAGVCD010000076.1 GCA_020059425.1 Chamaesiphon sp.
GCAACAGCCTTGAATCAATTCAGCATCACTGGCAGATTGTAGGGCGCGAATCAATTGATGATCGGCTTCAATGAAATGTGGTATTTGCACAGGTTGGCAATGAAAAAAGCTTCCAAACATCATAACCGATGGCTCCCAGATCTCCAACCAGACAAAACTTCCATGATAGGATTGGGTTTCTAATTTATCTTGCCATTGCTATGCTTGCCCATCTGCATCCTGCCCAGCAAAAAAGACTTAAGCGTATTCGCCAGCTTTCCCATGTGCTAGATGAAGCGATTCGGATACCGGGTACTAATAAGCGCATCGGCCTCGATCCCGTTATCGGACTATTTCCGGGCGGTGGTGATACTGTTAGTATGCTACTTTCGGCCTACATTGTAGTGGAAGCAGCCTTACTCGGATTGCCAAAAGCTACTTTGCTGCGGATGGTCTTAAATATTGCGATCGATGCCTTAACTGGCACTATCCCAGTCTTGGGAGATTTATTTGATGCTGTCTCCAAGGCCAATACTCGCAACCTGAAATTAGTAGACTCTCACGTTAATCAGCCTCAGTTTCAGGCCAAAGTTGACCTATTCTTTATTATTTTCCTAGTATTGGCTCTAGCCCTGATGGTGGCTAGCTTTGCCGCTCTAATCGCCCTATTTATTAGCCTGATCAAAACATTATTTTCTTAGGTTGCAGATTTGGAGTGCTTGTCCTTATAATCTAAGGTCCGTGTGTACCAAGAAGTAACCAATGGTAAGTTCGATCGAACATCCACTACCCGCCGAAAATATTGCTTTGGCTTTAGAAGCAGGTAATGATATCAATTTGGAACTCCCCGATCCTGACGACGAAAGCGTTGGTGATTATGACTTTCAGCTGCAAGTTGATAGTGCTTGGGCCGTTTGCGACAGGTTTGACCTGCAAACTGAAATTTGGCGCGGTCGGATTTTACGAGTAGTCCGAGATCGAGAGAAACGCGGCGGTGACAGTCGCGGCCAGGGTTTTTTGAATTGGCTCAAAGAACGAGAACTGAGCAAAAGTCAAGCCTATGCTTGGATTGAATTGGCTAATAGCGCGGATGCGCTCATGGAGCAAGGCGAACTATCGCCCCAAACTCTGAACAATTTCACCAAACGAGCCTTTGTAGAAACAGCTAAGTCGTCCCCCGAAGTGCAACAAATGGTCACCGAAGCAGCAACGCGCGGCGACAAAATTTCGCGACGGGAAGTCAAACAGCTCTCCGAAGAATGGACGGCGATGAGTTCGGATCTATTGCCCGAGGAACTCAAAGAAAGAGCAGCTAGCGGATCTATGCCGCCACGCTATTTAGCGCCTTTAGTGCGAGAGATGGAGAAACTACAGGAGCTACATCAACAGGCTATTCAGCGAGAAATGGCCGACAATCCGGAGGTAGATAATGTGAAAGAATTGACGGCTAATGCCCGCAGTTTATCTCGTTATCTGGATGCCGGGGCCCAGGTGCAAACTCTGAACCAGTCGGCAGTGGATCTATCGATCGCCCTAGAAGAAGCCATGCGAGTAGGTTGTTTGCCAGTGGCAGCAGACCTATTGAAACAGGCGGCGACTTTAGAGCAAACCCTAACTAAGTTTTATATGACCTGGAAACGGGTTGGGACCCTAGCCGACAGGCTATTTGTAGATACCGGAGCCAGTACACCACACTTGCGGTCGCTCTTGAATTGTCTGGAGCGGCTATCTGGAGAAATTGTGGAGGTGCCTCTGGATGAAATGGGTCAAAACTCTATTCGGGTAAGGATATTGCCAAACGAAAACTAAAGACTGACCTTGCCTCGAACCAGTGGCTAGGCAAAACAATAAATTGAATACGGTTACGATGGCCGGTGGCCAAAATAGTCTAAATTGGGGTGGAACGTTGCGATAATGCCAGGCGAATATGCTAAGAGATTGGCTACTTAATATATCTATCACCTTCGGGTTAGGGTTATGTCTAGGGCTAGTTTTTAACTCGGGGAGTCCGCTGCTCTCCGGTCTGCAAGCTGCTACCGCCGCCGCCGTTGGCACTGCAATTGTTACCAGGGGTAAACGCAGCCGGTTTCAGAAAAATTCTGCTGCTCTGCGATCGCAAATTTCTCGGCTCCAAAATAAATCTCATGCTCTTCAGCATAATATTCTCACTGCCACCGCCGAACAAACCCAACTAGCTACTGAGCTAGATGCTTATTATCAACGCCAACAAGCGGCTACTCAACACATCAGCGCTTTGGAAACCGCGCGTCAGCGCATGACTGCTGAATCACAGCAATTACAAGATCAATTAACCTCTTTGCAAGCAGAACGCACTAACCTAAAGGACAGCATCGCCAAAATTGCCATCAATCGTCAGCAGCTATTGGGTGAAAAACGAGAGCCTAACTCGGAATTGAGTAATTCTAAGCAACAGTTAGAATCAGAACAACAAGAATTAAAAGCGGCGATCGATCAATTAAAAAGCGAAGAGCAAAATTTAGCAGCTAGTATCGCCCAAATTACTCTCGATCGACAGCAGTTACTAGACCAGCAAACTAATTCACAAGAGCAATTCAGCAGTTCTCAGCAACAACTAGAGTTAGAAAAGCAGGAATTAAATACTGTGATCGCTCAGTTAGAATCCCAAAAGATGAAGAGCATTTCGGAGTCTCGCCAGCTGGAAGCAGATATATCTCAACTTGCTAAATCCAAACAATCGCTGGAATTAGATGTAGAGCAGCTCCACCAAAAAATTGCCGATGTTCAACAATTAACTATTCAAACTACTTTAGCTAATTCAATTACTGAGTCGATCGGTTCGCAGCTTGATTCGGATATATCAATATCTTCTGTATCTTCTGTTCCATCAGCAGCCGCAGAAAACTGGGAAGAGCGTTTCGAGGATGAGATGGTTCGATCTGTTTTTGTACAACTGCAAAAATATGGCTCCGTCACCGAAGCCGAACTGACCCAAATGCTAGCAGGAAATCCCCGCAAAGCCCGCCAATTTGCCTTGAAGTTTGAGGAATACCTAGAACTAGTGCCTTTCAAGGCACGGGTAGAAATCGCCGCTAGTGGCAAGCGCTATGTGCGGGAATAGCTAATAAAAAACAGAGCAACCGCTAAAGCTACTCTGACTCAACTTGTTGGAGATAAATTATGTCTAAAGCTAAAGGCTGGTAATGAAACCAACGATGCCATGACCTGAGATTAATTCCATGGCAAGCAACGAAACAAATCCAATCATCGCCAATCGACCATTCATTTTCTCAGCGTACTCTGTCCAGCCCGCTTGAGGTCCATCGGTCGTATACATTTTTGGTTCTAAAGCAAATACATTTTCTCTACCGTCACTATCGACAAATGTTTTAGTACTCATGATTGTTAAGATGTTTCGTTAGCTTTACTA
>JAGVCD010000016.1 GCA_020059425.1 Chamaesiphon sp.
CGGGAAGGTACATTTGAATGATTTATCCCGGATGGAATTTATTGGTGAAGTTGATAAGGACATTTTCCTTTACAGCCAAATAGTTTGGCATGTCTCACTCATTGATTGCCAAAAATGAAGCGATTTTTTGGGAAATGATCGATCGAACCCTTAAAATTAGATCGCACCTACTGAAAGCGGCAACATGAATTATTGGTACGAAAGCCTCGCAGTAGCCCAGCGCATTTTAATTGAACTAGTGCGGCAACGACGCAGCCTAA
Source organism: Chamaesiphon sp. (assembly GCA_020059425.1). The sequence continues at coordinate 261 of JAGVCD010000016.1, forward strand.
TTTTATGGGTGACATTCCCCCTCTCCCTACTAAGCATCAATAGTTTGGTAGTAGCCGAACAAAGTCAAACGCCGATCGATCAAGCTTTAAGCTTAATTGCGCCTTCGGCTCTGGTTGGGTCAGCTTTATTTTTTAGTTGTCTGGGTGGCACAGTAGCCACCATTGTGGCCGAACGCGAACATCTCACCTTAAAACGACTATTTTTATCCCCCCTAAGTGGACTATCTTACTTTTTGGGTATTTTTATTGCCCATAGCTGTATTGGCTTAGGGCAAACATTGCTGGTTTATACCAGTGCCATGCTGTGGGGAGCAAAGTTTCAGGGCAACCTGTTCTTGGTATTAGCAATTATTTTGTTAAGCATCATCTCTTACGTAGGCATGGGGTTTGTCTTGAGTACCCAGCTAGCTAAACGTACCGCAGACGTTAATTCGATCGTGGCGGCTTTTGGGATTCCATTACTCATTCTAGGTGGCGCATTTTTTCCCACTTCTTTCTTTCCGAAAATTCTGCTCCAACTAGCTGAATTTAATCCCGTCTATCATATGAGTGAGGCTTTAGTTCGTGTTTCCAATAATGGCGATTCTTTGCGGGCGATCGACAGTCATTTTAGATTTTTGGTTATTTTTGCGGCCATCACCTTGGGAGCGGCCTGGTATTCTTACAACCGCATGTTGAAAAGTGAAAAAAGATTGTAATCTGGAATTTTAGTATTTCTCAATGATATCCAAGCTAATCTCGCATTGCCTTTAACCTATGCTCCAAATCAGTGACCTCTGCAAAAATTACGGTACGCGACAGGTCTTAAATAACCTGAATCTCCATGTCACCGCAGGCGAAGTGTATGGGCTGTTGGGACCCAATGGGGCTGGCAAAACAACAACCATCAATATTCTGTGCAATTTACTATCGTCTGATAGTGGTCAAGTCAAGATCGCTGGTGAAGTGCTATCGGCGGCAGCCAAACGATGCATTGGAGTAGTACCGCAAGACAATCTGGTTTACCGTAATTTAAGCTGCGCCGAAAATTTAAACTTTTTTGGCCAAATTTATGGCCTGCGCCGCCAGGAACGAAAACAACGTATTCAGGAATGTCTAAAGGCAGTTAATTTACTCGATCGTACTCATTCTCTAGCCGAAGCCCTGAGTGGTGGAATGCAACGGCGATTGAATATTGCCATTTCTTTAATGCACCATCCGAAGCTGATCATCTTAGATGAACCAACCACTGGCCTGGATGTAGAAGCTCGTTATGAGATCTGGGAATTAATTCGAACTTTGCAACAGCAAGGTATCACCATTCTATTGACCACCCACTTGCTAGAAGAAGCAGAACGTCTTTGTCAACGAATTGGCATTCTCAAACACGGGCGAATTATTGCCGAGGGGACGATCGCTGAACTACGAGCTGCGATGCCGGCTAAAGAAATTGTGATGGTACATACTTCCCAGGAAGAACAGGCCATTAAAATTGCTAGCCAACATGGCTTTGCCCATCGCTTATATGGTAATGAATTAGCTTTTTGGCTGCCCGCTCATTTGGAATTAAAAGAAATTCTAGAAATATTTGCTGATATCGAATTAGATTCTATCAGTCGGCAACCAGTACGTTTGGAACATATTTACTTAGAACTTACCAACAAAAGTTAGCTCTAATTAATCTTGAATATTCACCAACCGAAACCCCATCTGGCATTCGTAGGCCGGGGGCTGATTATCAATGGTGCGGGGGCTAACTTTTTGGCCGCAGCACAGCTGTCCCTGTCGCCAGCGGGGTTGGCCTTGGGTGGTTGCCCACAAACAGCCCGAACAAATATCTTGGGGACAAATAATTTGTCGATCGGTCATAATTACGAGCATTTCATACCTCCGGTTACTCACCGCAAGTGATATCTCTATTGTAGGTGGCTATAAATTTTTTTTTGACAAATTTGTCACAATCTAAATATTCCACCAAATTTTAGTAAATCTGGGCAATTGATCGCTAGTTCTGGTCAAAACTGTTGGGAGAATGCCACAATCCCATACATTTATATAGAGAACTAACATCATTCCAGTGCACCGTGAAACGTAAGCAATTTTTACAGGCATCGATCGCTAGTGTGGCAGCGGGTAGTACCCTAGTCGCTTGTAAGGCCCGGCGGCGGTCATCTACCGCTAGCGGTAATCTACCGACCATTAACTGGCAAATGGCCACCAGTTGGCCGTTATCTTTGGATACCATCTTTGGCGGAGCCAAAACCATTGCCGATCGAGTGAAAGCCATTACGGGTGGTAAATTTACCATCACCCCCCGCGCCGCTGGCGAGCTTGCTCCCCCCTTAGAAGTGCTGAATGTAGTTTCCCAGGGGGGAGCGGCCTGTGGCCATACAGCAGGTTACTACTATTTAGGCAAAGCTCCGGCAGCAGCCTTTGGTACCGCGATGCCCTTTGGCCTTAATGCCCAACAACAAAATGCTTGGCTGTACGAAGGTGGTGGCTTGAAAAAATTACAGGCCATGTACGCCCGTAAATTTAATGTGATCCAGTTTCCAGCGGGTAATACTGGGGCCCAAATGGGCGGCTGGTTTCGGAAAGAAATTGCTAGCCTCAGCGACCTGCAAGGTCTAAAAATGCGAATTCCGGGCTTAGGTGGCCAGGTGATGAGCAAACTAGGAGTCACGGTGCAAACCTTACCGGGAGGAGAAATTTTTCAAGCCCTGCAAACCGGGGCGATCGATGCCGCCGAATGGGTGGGTCCTTACGATGATGAAAAGCTCGGTCTGCACAAGGTTGCTAAATACTATTACTATCCTGGTTGGTGGGAACCCGGCCCGACCTTGGATTTGCAGATCAACCTCAATGAGTGGCAAAAGCTGCCACCGGAATATCAAGCAGCGATCGAAGCCGCTACCTACGAAGCCAACTTAACCATGCAGACTCGGTATGATGCTCGCAATAATGAAGCCCTGGCTAGATTAATTAAGGCGGGAGTGATATTACGCCCCTACAGTGCCGAAATTTTAGCAGCCGCTGAAAAAGCCGCCTTTGCCCTCTATGAAGACTTTGCCACCAAAGATAAAGATTTTGAGAATATCTTTCGAGATTGGCAGAAATTTCGCGATCGAGTCTATGCTTGGCACAGCATCAATGAAGGTAGCTTTGCTAGCTATAGTTACAGTAAGCTAAAGCGCTAGCCAAGCCAGCCTTAACTAAAATCAGTAGCTACTAAGCTACCGGGCTAGCTAAATCTACTAACCAGCGCACTGTTTGGGGAAAGGCGATGACGATTAATAGCATCAAAAATTGCAGTGCCATAAAGGGCAAAGCCCCTTTATGAATATCTTTGGTGCTAACTTCTGGCGGCACAACGCTCTGTAGATAGAACAAAGAGAAGCCCACTGGCGGTGAGATAAAAGCAGTTTGCA
>JAGVCD010000015.1 GCA_020059425.1 Chamaesiphon sp.
GGTAACACATTATCTGGTTCCACTAAAGCTGACTACATTAGAGGTTTGGGTGGTAATGACACTCTCTCTGGCTTAGGAGGTAGCGACTACATATATGGTGGTGCGGGTGATGATTACTTAGATGGTGGTGCAGGTACCGATCGCTTAAATGGTGGTGCCGGTAACGACACCTATCGGTTAATGGATGCTGACATCGTTATTGAAGCAGCTAACGAAGGTATCGACACCGTAATCTCGAATGTCAATTACACCCTTGCGGCCAATGTCGAAAACCTGACTTTAATTAATAGTATTACTGGTAATGGTAACGATGCCAATAACCGGATTATTGGATCGGGGAAAGGTGCCAATACCATTAATGGTGGCGCGGGCGATGATTACTTAGAGGGTGGTAGTAGCAATGATCTGATCACTGGTGGCGCGGGAGCTGATAGCTTTGTATTAAATGCTCTGCAAGATGGGATCGATCGATTCACTGACTTTACTACTGGTACCGACAAACTGTATGTATCTGCTGCTCTCTATGGTGGTGGTTTGGCCACTGGCGTTGCTTTAAGTAGTAGCCAACTCCTGATTGGTACTAGTTCTAGCGCCACTACCGCTAATCAACGGTTTATCTACAACAATTCCAATGGGTCGTTGTACTTCGATCGCGATGGTAGCTTGGGGTCGTTTAGTGCGGTGCAGGTTGCTACTCTCAGCAATCTATCTTCCCTAACAGCCAACGACTTTATGGTTTTCTAAAAGAGCAAAGTATTTTAGCTAAAAAATAACCCAGCTGCTCCCAGATCTGATGATCGAAGACAGCTGGGTCATTTTTTGCAGGTGATGCTTGCTGAATTTTTTCGGAACTGGGTAGAATGGTTGGATTGCCCAGCGAAAATCTATGCCCAAGAAAATCAAATATCCACACCTCCTCGGTTCTAAATGGACTTCTAAACAAAAAAACTTTGGCTGGCGGCATTTTCAAGCAATTAATCGTCAAAATGAAGGAGATCAGGTATTTGCCGAGATGGTTTCTTCTTGTGATCCCACCGTGCGATTTTGGGTCAATGCCAAAGCCCTAAAGGATCGGGAGCAATGGCAAGCAGGCTGGCAGACTTTACAAGAAATGGGTGCGGTGGCTGATCAGCCTGATGATTTGCAGATTATCGAATGCTAGGTACCAACTACTTTCTACCGATTCACCGCACCGCCCAGTGTCACCATGCTATTAGCTCAAATCAGTGACTGTCATTTAAAAAAAGACCCGAGCGGTACCCTGCGAGGCTGGAATACCGACAGATCATTTCATTTGGTAATTGAATTGCTGCGTAGTCTCGATCCCCAGCCCGATCGATTACTGCTATCGGGGGATTTGTCCGAAGACGGTTCGGTAGAATCTTACCAGCGCTTACTAGCTGCCGTTCAATCTTTGCATATTCCTTTTGCTTGGCTACCCGGCAATCATGATCATCCGGCTACGATGTCCCGGGTTTTGCCTGTCAGCGATAAATATTTTATTCAAGACGGCTGGCAATTTGTGCTGTTGAATTCTCATGCTGCTGGGGATGACGGCGGGGTGCTGGCCACCGCCGAACTGGACTTTATCCAAAAGCAGGTGGTTGATGATGGTTCATTTCACACCGCGATCGCCCTGCATCATCATGCTATTTCGATCGACTCACCTTGGATGGACACTCTTTACCCTTTGCGCAATGCACCAGCTTTGCAAAATATTTTGGAAGCGATCGATTCCTGCCAGGTGGTTTTCTTTGGCCATGTTCATCAAGATTTTGACAAAACCAGCCAAGGCATCCGTTATCTAGGTTGTCCGGCTACTGCCGATCAATTCTTGCCCCGGAGTGATACTCATCTGCCCGATACTTTACTACCAGGTTTACGTTTGACAGAGTTGCATCCAGATGGATCGATCGATACTCAGATTGTCCGTTTATCGGCGATCTGAGCTTGAAACAAATTGTTTACGACATTGTTTGCAAACATAACACTGCTTACCACGCCGATAACCATTTTTGGAAAGATCGATCGACTGACAATGAGGACATTTCATTACTTTCATTACATTGGGTGCTAACTCATCTCCTACATAGGGTTCTAGGTAAGATACCAACAAATCCTCGGTCTGTTGAATCAGCTGCTGTACATGAACTTGATCGGAGCAACGCATCATTTGTAGGATCAGGGCATTGCTACTATGCACACATATTTCGGCTAACAGCAAGGGATTCGCTAGTTGGGGATTGCGTTGTTGCAAAATGCTAGCCATGAATTCGATCGCTTCTTGGGTAAAGCTATCATCGATCGATTGAAAAATTTCCCGGGACTCAAAAAACTGCACAAAAACTACCCGAGAAACTGGATCATCAAAAATATCAAGTACCGATTGCACTAGCAAATGGATGTTATCCCGTAAAGATAGCGCTGCTAGATCAATACTCCCAGCGCCTGCCCACATCTTTTTTACTCGATCGACATGGTACAGTTCCATCGCCTGAAAAATCGCCGCTTTGTCGGGAAAAAATTGATATAAAGATCCGATCGCCGTCCCCGCTTGAGTGGCGATTAAGCTGGTAGTGGCGGCAGTGTAGCCCACTTTTTCAAATACCTGCGCTGCAGCAGCCAAGATCTTATCGACCCGTTCTTTGCCCCGTTGTTGACGAGGCTGTCGCCGCATCTTACTGGACACCTTGCTTGACAAACGCGAAACATCTTTCATATATTAGAAAAATACGACCAATTGTTCACAATTTTACCGCTGATGGAAAATACTATGTCATCAATGCTGCCTGGTGCTCCGTGGTTAATTGCCCATAAATCGATGTTGCAGACAAAAAAACCCTTGAAAATTTCCTTACAAGGTAATGATTATGTATTGTGGCAGGATGCTGAAGGAGCTATCCAAGCTTTACCCAATGCCTGTCCACACATGGGGGCAATGCTCTCAGAGGGCTGGTGCGATCGCGGCAAAGTAGTTTGTCCTTTTCATGCTCTGCAATTTGGTGACGTACTCCCACCGCCAACCGCTTAGGCGGTCTGGCGGGGGCTTCTCAAATTCACAAATGAGACTTCTTGCTTCACAGGCGGGGTATTTCCTAAGCCTCCACAAGCAGCAAACGACCGTCCAGTCGTCCGTTTTAGCACATTAATACTCGCGTTGTAATCTCTATCTAAACTGATTCCACAATTCGGA
>JAGVCD010000026.1 GCA_020059425.1 Chamaesiphon sp.
GAATCCATTGTCTACTCCATATTTATCACTGCATTCACTTTAACCGAGTACTGTCTTCATAGACTAGAAATGCTATCAGATTTAACGGGAAAAGTCAGGTTGTTCGTGAGGTGAGTTGTTGTCCCAAATAATCTGAATCCCCCGATCAGTAAAGGCTTCTACTGTGCCAATGTCGGCAGCTCTAACTTGGTATTTATCCAGTAAGGTTACTCGATCGCCTAAAGCACAAATGAAGCGCTCGCCAATTAAAAAAGCCGAGGGAGTAAGAACTTGTAAGATTGCGGACAACTTGGCCTTAACCACTCCGGTATCAGTCATCAAAATCAGACCTTTACCATCAATGCTGATTACCTTCATCGGCTTGCCACTTTTACCTGTGACGATCGAACCTTCTAAAATTTGCAGCATGGTTAAATATCATCTTGATATTCAGAAAAATCCTGTTTCTCTTCACCTTGACCTGACGAAGCTGATTTTTTATCGTCAGCATCGTCAGTCAAGCATTTAAATTGTTGCTGTAAAGCAGTTTCAGCGCTGACGATAGTATCTTTTTGAATCGTCAGCGTATCGTCAGCATTCATGTCATCGTCAGCGCTACATTGTGTAACATCGTCAGTAAGACCCATCATCGTCAGCGTATTGTCAGCATGATCGTCAGCGCTATAAGCGTTGCTCTGAGAGAGCTTCGATTTAATAAAGTCGTCTGCTGACGATGCTGACGATAAATTCACAGCTCTCTCCACTAAGACCATCCGAGTCCCGGCTCGACCTTCTCTGAAATCACTAAGACTCACCCCTAATGCTTCTAAGTCAGGTTTAAGGCGGGTGAGTTTTTGGCTAAGTGAATTAGAAGCTTTTGGCCAAGTTCGAGACTTAATCACGGCGGGTTCAGCGTACTGCTCTAACTTGGTGAGTAACTCAGTGACTGTACCCTTCCAGACCAATTCCTTCCTGACGAGAGAGATGATCGCTTCCGCAATTGGGGAGGCTTCTATTACTATTTGCCGGGATTCCGCTCGGCTCTGGTCAAAACTGGCCTTGAAGCTGCCAGGTTGAAGACCTAGTGATGATTCAGCCGCAGTGGCAAACAGCGCATAGTCTGCCATTCTGGGGAATTCTTTAACCCGTTCTCTGGTTGCTGGAATAGCGGCTAGGGTCTTGCTGAGTGCGGTCAGAAGTGCCCCTAAGATTCTGGGTCTAGCTTCTTCCACCCGTGCCCTGACCTCTGACTGAGGAAGACGTTTATTTTCTGGAATTGGCTTTAACCCGACGTGAAGCGCTCGATCGGCGAGGTCATCCCGAGTAACCAGGGCATCGATCGCTGTTATTATTTGCGGTCTGGTGAACTCGAAGGTCGTCTCTTCATCAGTAGTATTTAGGGTTCTAGTGCTGTAACCGAAGCCAGTAGAGACCCGGCACAGGTTATCTGATTGTTCGGGGCTGATGTAACCAACATTGTCATACACCAATAACAGCCGTCGGGTGGCAGCGATCGCTAATTTGTGGGTGTCATTCACCAGTTGAATTAGAGGGGCTTTGCCTGGATCTACCAGACCTTTGATGATTTCGGCAAATGTGGTTTTAGCACTCCCCCTGGGTGCTGAGGCCACCAAAACCGGATAGGTCTGATCGGGATAAAAACAGAAAAGTAAAAAGGTACTAGTCAAAACCCATGAATCATCATCAACGTTAAGCAGGTCTTTCAACTCCTGAATGCTGCCGCCGTTCTCAGGCATTGGCAAGGGTAACAACGTCTCTGGTCTCCAAAATCGTACAGGTGGTTCTGAAATGATCCGCCAACCAGTAGAGTCAATTTCGATCGCACTCCAATCCTCTGACCCTAAATCCAGATAGATTTTGCTCTGGTATCCAGCTGTTCTGAGGTAAACTTCCCGCGATTCCCCTCGATGGACGGCGATCGCCTCTAATGTCAGCAGCGCATCTTGCAAAGCTTGACCCCCCAACCCCTTGTCATACTCTTCTAAATAAATTCCCGATAGCCAAAGCCTGAAAATTTTTGACCTGACAGCGTAGGTGTGGCGGCTATTGTTAATCAGCACGTCAGCATAAGCAACCTTATCAGGCGTATGGAAATAGGTTGCTGCCTGCGCTAGCTTAATTGCTCGATCGGCGGCACTCTCTTTGCCGTCTTTGGCGACAGCATTACTATCCTCTGCTGTTGGAATCGCAATGAATTCATTACCCAGTAGTCGGTTAGCAATTGCCGCAAACTCATCCCAGAGAATAGTTGCTGTGAATAAATCCGCACTGATTTCATCAACATCTCCATCAGCCTTAGATTCTTGACCCCACCAGATGACTTGCAATTCTCGCCCCCATTTTTTCAAGAGAGCTTGAACATTGGCATACTGACGTATTACTGATTTATTGGTCACCGCTCCGGCATCAGGCACCAACACCACAGGTAAATCTGAATATTGATCGAGAGTGGCCTTGAGAGTTTTGGGGCTACTAACAAAATTGCCCCCGGCTGCTCCGATCGTCAAAGCATTTAACCGCTTGGCTGCTCGGTAGGGTTTAACGCCAGTTCCTTCTACCAGTGCAATTGACTCCACCAGATCAGAACCCTGCCAATGAGCCAATGGTAATTCCCTAGTTTCGGGTAGTTGATTTTCTCCATCAGTTGCCCAACGATACCGTCCCCCTCTAGTTGCCACGGTTAGCCGCCTTTGGCCACCAACCATCAGGCCATCTTTATCGCGGATTGGGATAATGTAGCCACCGCGCCCATCATTAATTGGGGTCAGTTCAGCTATATCCTCATCCTTTAGTCCGCGCCTGATCAAGTCAGCTCGATCGGCTTCCAATATCGGGCAGTTAGCTGTTTTATATAAATAGTCCTTATGGCGCTGTTTGGCAGTCTTCATTCGAGCAAACCGAGCATCTTCAACCGCCGATCTTTCTGCTGCCCGCTGTTGCCGAAGTGCTGACGCATTGCCTGATTCTGGCTGACCGGCTGGGACGATTTTTCCCCACTGGCCGCCGCCTTTTGTTAAGCCCAAAAATGTCCAATCAATGGCAAGCGAATTCTTATCCAGCGTGTTCATGCAGAGTACTAGCTCTGTGTCGGTAGTACGGCATTTTCCTGAGGCATCGCCGCATACTGGACAATCGTTTTTTCTGTTAGTTGGCTGAATCTTTTTCATGATGTAAGCCCCTATAATGGGGCATCTAAAGTTTAAGATGAGCTTTTTGGCTTGGGCTTCTCGTCAAAAAATTCCAAGCCAGCAAAGCCCCACCAGAACTTGAATCTAGTGGGGTTTTGCTTGGTATTAAGCAGGTGGCGATCGAGCTGGTAGAACGTCTGAATTAAGCGAGATGTAGATATTTGGCATAGAGTTGAAAGTGATTTTTAATTTAGGCGATCGCCCCCGTGTTTTGCTAGGGCGATTTTTTGTGCCTATGCTGCCGAGCTGGGCAGCGATTTGAGGTATTGCTCGATCGCTTTTTTATGGCTGGGGTTATTCTGGTCGCCCACAGCAACAAAATCGCGCATCAAATCCAAATTCCAAAGAATTCGATTTGTAGTTCCAGGGCGGTAATACCAATGGATACCCTGGGTGATCGCCTGGGATTCTCGCCAAGCTTTCAAAACACCTGGTCTCACGCCGAGCTGTTTGCAAATCTCATCAGTAGCTGCGATCGGCCATAGGATTTGAATTTTGGGAATGATTGTGCGAACGGTCATAGTTTTAATTTTGGGTAAAGAATAGTCTTAGTAGCTTGGTATGCGGGATTCAGGATGGTTGAAATTAGGTTTTAGGAGAGTTTCTATAAGCGGTTTTGAGTGAACTGCAATCACAATCGCTTAAAAACTTTGAAATGTAACTGTCCAAAAATTCAGGATAAGTGGTAAGTATTGATATTATGTTTAATTAGATTTTTCTGCTTCCTGTCGGATCATTTTTTGGGTCTTCTCCATCGATCGCGTGGTCGCTTTTTCCCAAGCCAAAGCCTTTTGTACTGCATCAGGATTAGAGATCGTCTTTATTATTTGGCGATAAAAAGACAGCCACTGAGCGCGAGTGGTTTCTCTTTCTAATAATGTCTGGGTTAGCCATTTTTTAGATAATCGGGTGCTACGTCGAAAATCATCAATTGCTTCCTTAATATAATGACCATCTATATTATTGCTACAAGGGTTCAATAGCTTGTCTAGTAACGGATAGAAGTTTTTAACGACTCTAAAATGACGATGTGTTGCGCTAGGTGTAAAAGATTCTCTATGAACACATCTCGAAACGAATGTGATATATGATTGCTCCTGCAACAAATCCACAAAAAGTTCAATATGGTTGCTAGCTTGATGCTTTGTAATTCTCTTGATGTCATTCCAGCCAGCTTCAAGGGCTTGATACATGCAAACGATTTCATAGGCATAGGCGAGAAGAGCTTCGCTCCTTGCTTTGGACATGCCTTTGGATAGTTCTCCAACCTTTAATTCACCGGTTTTATGCAGGCCGTGAAGAGCTGCCTTGATTTCAAGCCAAGTGATGCAGACATCACCCCATATTTCAGTATCCTGTATATCCATTGGTCGTTCCAGCAGTTTTTCGACACCAGGTGCAAGTACTCCAAATACTTCTTTTGGTGGTAGATTAAGCATTTTTGGATGAGACAATATTTTCGAAAGAAAATGATAGTCATTATTTACTAAGAATTCACTCTTTTTCTCCCAATTAAAACAGATTTTGTAGTTAGGACTGTCGGCATTCTTTCCATCATCAAAAGCATAATTCCGATCAACTAGTATTGCCATGAGCTGGCGATATTCTGGAGCTTTCACCTTGTTGCCCGATCGAACGTCCGAAACTCTGAGCCACCCTTTTTTATGCTTTAGCCTTCTAGCAGCAGCCTGAATCTGCTTCTCCGCCCAAATATAGTTACTCATGATTACTTCCTTTTGAATAATGGCTATGAAACATCTCCAAAGTATTGATAACTGATCGTCTTTCAATAACTTCCGCATAGTTATCATGCAAAACCTTGGGAGAATGCCCGGCAGCTTTGGCCACCGAAATATAGTCCTCTCCCTTTGCTAAAGCATGGCTAAGCGCGGTACTACGACTGACTTTTCCCGTTAAATCTGATAGCATTTCTAGTCTATGAAGACAGTACTCGGTTAAAGTGAATGCAGTGATAAATATGGAGTAGACAATGGATTCC
>JAGVCD010000163.1 GCA_020059425.1 Chamaesiphon sp.
ACTTTGACTGGACTCGTTGTCAAGGTAAAGAACGTCAACAGATGCGTTTCTCCACTTTGTTTGTGATCATTGGTGGTGGCATTGGTTTGACGGCTTTGATCCTGACCACTGGCTGGTGGGGTTTCGTAAAATTTTGGTTGATGCCTTGGTTGGTATATCATTTCTGGATGAGTACTTTTACCGTGGTGCATCACACTGCTCGGAATATCCCATTTGCGCCAGCAGGTGAATGGAACGAAGCGATCGCCCAATTAACCGGCACCGTCCATTGTGACTACCCCAAATGGGTGGAAGTCTTATGCCATGATATTAATGTGCATTTACCCCACCATATTTCCACGGCTATTCCTTCTTATAACTTGCGGGCAGCTACTGATGTTATTAGAGAGAAGTGGGGTCACTATGGTCTCCAATCGAGAACCTTCAACTGGGAGCTGATGAAGGAAATTACTGAAGAATGTCATTTGTACGACCCCGAAGATATTTACATGTCTTTTGGTGAATTCAAGACAGCTAATCGGTAATTCTGGATAAGTTATTTAAAAAAGGCGGGGTTAAATACCCCGCTTTTTTAATGTCTGCTCATCATGGTAAGCAAACCCTGTTGACCAAGCAGTACTTCTCGCAAAAAGGCCACGATCGCTACCCAGACGATCGGAGTAATATCTACGCCGCCGATCGGCGGAATTAATTTGCGGGTTAGGACTAAGGCAAACTCGGTGGGAACAACTGCTAAATTAAAGGGAAACTTGTTCGTTTCTACCTGGGGATACCAGGTTAGGACAATACGCACAATAAATAACAGAATATAGCCACCTAACGTAATGCCCAAGGCCAGACTAAGAATATTGTTAGGGTCAGTCATCATAAAATGTAGATTGTTAAGCGATCGGGAATAACTTCCACTATAATGGCTCTAGCCATTGCTGGAAATCTAGCAAGTAGCTAAAATTAAGAAAAATCGCTTTCGCTGAATATTTTAAGGATTAATATAATTATGACTCCCTCCTTAGCTAATTTTTTCTATAGTCTGCTCGTCGGCGGATTGGTTGTAGTAGTGCCTGCAACCATCGCCTTGGTCTTCATCAGCCAAAAAGATAAAGTGCAACGTTTTTAGTATCCAAGTAATTACTTTTCTCGGCTCTAGTGGTGTTGTTATGTTACGCCCTAGGGTTTTTTAATGCCGACTTAGTACCTAATCACAAGATAGCGGACTATCAGCAGTGTTAAAATGGGAATAATTATATCTAACCCACTACACTTGTCCGGCAAGCTTGGCCTAAGATATTTACTTGGTGGTGCCATCAAGCTGCTCTAAGAACTAACCTATCTGAGGATCTCACTGTGAATTTTGGCATTCCCGCTCCCTTATTGTTTGGACTGATCTTGGTGGTGGCCTCAGCAGGCCTCTTTCTCACCAGTAAATTCAAGCCCGAGTTGCATAATGAATCGGATAATATCTATGCGATTATTGGTTTTGTGTGTGGTCTGCTGTTACTCACCCAACTAGATTTGGGGATTGGCATGGCCTTTCAACAAATGCTGATGATTGGTAGCGTCATCACTTTAATGTGGCAACATATGCAAGTCAGAGCTGAAAATAAACGACTCAAGGGTGGTAGCAACAGTAGCGGACGGAGTAGTAGCCGGGAAAGAGAACCAGCGGCGCGGCGCTCTGGGTACTCTGCCAAAATTGACGAAGAGCCAGAGTATGCTCCGCCAGTGCGGAATTCTTCCCGGCGGTTGAATAGCGATCGGCAAGATGGTTGGAACAATTACGATGATGATTTTGACCAGTCAGGGCGGGATAATGGACGGATGTTACCCGAGTTTCGGCGCTCCAATCAGGTAGATGATTTTCCCCGTCGCCAAGATGAATATTCTGATTACGAAGCCCCCTCACCACGTGAATATGGTCGGCGCAGTGAATCTACTAGTCCGGAACGTCCACCAGTTGACCGCTCCCGGCGGAGTCGGCGTTCCAATAATAACGATGAACCAGCGGCACCAGCCAAAAATCGGCGGCGCTCCAGTATCGAAGATTCTGCTGATGAACCAGCGGCTAAGTCTAGTGCCTACGTAGATTATGAGCCAGTTGAACCATCACCATCTGCTAACGGGGAACAGCCGATCCAATTTCCCGATCAGTATTAATTACTATCAATTCACAGCGTTTCGCCCATCGGTATGTCTAAAATATCTGCTCTGCACCGTTTCTTGGTTTGGCCATTGTCGATCGGTCTTGTGTGGAGCGCTGTCCCATTAATAGCTCCAGTAGTGCAGGCGGCAGATGATGAAGAAAAAACTAACATCCGGGTATATGACAAAGCTAGTAAGTCAGTAGTTTCCATTCAGGTGGGGCGAGCAGTGGGCAGTGGCAGTATTATTAGTGCTGACGGTTTGATTTTGACCAATGCTCACGTTGTGGAAGGAGCACAAGGACAGCCAGTACAGGTAGTCTTGGCCGATCGTCGGCAGCTGACGGGTAAAGTTGTGGGTTTTGCTAATGATGGCTTAGACCTAGCGCTCATTCAGTTAGATGGAGCAAAAGGTCTACCCAGAATAAAAATTGCCAGCGGGAAAGCGCAGGTTGGTCAACGAGCTTTTGCGATTGGCAATCCCTTTGGTAAATTTCAGGGCACTTTCACGACTGGCATCGTAAGTCGGATCGATCGCAAGGAGGGTCTAATTCAAACAGATGCGGCGATTAATCCGGGAAACTCTGGCGGGCCATTGCTCAATAGTAGTGGTGAACTGATTGGGGTAAATACGGCAATCTATGCCAGTGGCCAAAACCCTGGAAATATTGGAATTGGATTTGCTATTTCTATCGATCGAGTGCAGTCTTTTCTGACAGCTTATCAACAGGGCAATGTAAAAAGTACGTTAGCTCAAGGCCATACTAGCAATCGTCGCCCTCAGCAAAAAATCAAGGTGCAGCGGCTGCCCCTCACTGGCCAGGTTATTTCAGCTCGCCTAGGAACTGGTGATCTGATGTTGCCAACTAGCAATAGTTATGTCAATCTCTATGTTTTTCAGGGGGTTGCCGGACAGCGCATTAGAATTGACATTTCCAGCCGAGAAATAAAACCCGGCCTGATTTTACTCTCTCCCAAAGGCAAGCTGATCGCTGAAACTGGTGGTGATGGTCGGACGCTGGCTACTCTTCAGGGTAGGCTACCTATTTCCGGAAACTACGTGGTTTTGGCGGCTAGTGGACGACGGGGTGGCGGTAGCTACAAAATCCGAGCCTTTGGAGCGCCATAAATTGCTAACGTAATCCCAACCAGGTAATCAGATCTTGCTTGGTAAAAAATTCTAAAATCAGCAGCAGCACAAAGCCGGCCATCGCAAATCGACCATTAATTTGCTCAGCATACTTAGTCCAACCAAAGGCTGGATCCGGAGTTTTTTGATCTATATCCAGGTCAGGAACAGAGGTTTTTTCGACAGTGCTCATAGTAATCATCCGAAATTGTTATGAATATTGATCATACACAAAATCATGGCTGGGCTGGTGAGCAATTCCCTCTAGCAAACAACAACCTCCATGCCAGAATTTCACAATCCCAATTGTTAAATCACTATGTAATTCATCTACTTATTCGTTAAGTCATCTGTAGAATTAAGCCTAACGCATTCAAATTAGGTTAGATACGATGATCCAGCCAAAAGATCAAGCCATCGATATTCGCAACCGAGTGGTGGAATCTGCCCATCGATTGGGAGTACAAATGAATGAACAAGAATTAGAACGGTGGATGAAGTCGATTACTGAGGCAGCTGACGGTAATGATATCGTTGTGGATAAAGACACAGGTGTTTTCGGGCATAAGGTCAGTATGTTGGATTTCGATCCGCATCAGCTAGCCAGGTTCCGAGCCATTGGCAAAATTGTAGAATTTGAAGATATTCCTGGTGTGGTAGAGACGGCCTTAGCACTTTCTGGTTCAGCAGCTCAATCCAAAATTCAAACCTACCCCGGCGACTGTGATTACTTTGAGCGGGTAAATATCATTGCTCCTACCCGTACCGAAGCCTGTGAAATCCTAGCAAAGCTAATCCACGATAAGTCTCTCAATAGCTTGTCCGGAAGTAATTATCAGTTGCTTGAGGTAAAGTTTGGTAGTTATTCCCAAGAAGTAATTAGGGACGCAAAAACTATGCGAACTGGCTCACCAATTAGCTGGTTACCCCATGATATTATTGCTAATCAGATTGAAGCGATCGATCCCAAAGGTAACCCGGTAGTTATCACCTGGGAGTC
>JAGVCD010000162.1 GCA_020059425.1 Chamaesiphon sp.
AATGCCAGTATTCCTACTCCCCAGCCTGTACATATGCGTCCCATGTTTGGTAGCTATGGTGCAACAGTTGGTAAAACGGCGATGACTTTTGTCTCCCAAGCTGCTCATCAAGCTGGCATTAGCGACAGGCTGGGTTTGAAAAAACAAGTAGTACCAGTGGCAAATACTCGTAAATTATCAAAGCGAGATATGAAGCTCAATGATTTGTTGCCGCAAATGGAAGTCGATCCGGAGACTTATGAGGTGAGAGCCAATGGCGAACTATTGACTTGTGAACCAGCTACAGTATTACCGATGGCACAAAGATATTTTTTATTTTAGTATTGGGTAAGATTTGGACTACATTGTTTTCTATCTGTCTGTTGTGAGCCACCAACCATGGTGCATGGTGTATTAAAGTTTCTATGCAGCCGGATGTAATTCCGGCTGAGTTTTTTGCAGTAGAATCGCTTAGTCTAAACTCCAGACAAAGACCTAATCAAAGAACTATCTATGATACTAGCGGCATCAGACATTTTCTTTAATCTGCCAGCTTCTAACAGAATCTGACCACCAGATCTAACGCTATCAGCTACGTTCAAAGGGCTGGATGGGTTAAAAGCATCGATTTTGTTTTTTACTACATCTAAGATGTAAATCTTAGACCGCTGCACCGCAATTTCGGCAGGCGATACACTTAACCACTTGGCCATCATGTTATTAGCTACTGTGCGGTTAGCTGCCGAATACTTTAATCCTTTATCGACCGATCGCAAATATTCTTTGACATCATTACGCCGTTCCTGAATCACACGGCCATGAGCTACGATCGCATTAGGAATAATATTGCTTTGTTTTGGTGAGAATAATAACTTAGCATCTGGCCGTTGTTTAAGAGCTTTGCCCAAATAAGGGTCGTAAGTAGCCACAGCATCGACTTTTCCGGCGGCAAAAGCTGCGGCTCCCTCTTCTGCTGTCATCGAAACAATCTGGACATCTTTTTCAGTCATGCCCCCCAGTTTCAGAAATTCTCCGACAAATACAATTTCATAGGGTACATTTTCTCGGGCAAATCTTTTACCCCTTAAATCTTCTGGCTTGGTAATTTTATTACTAGCTAAAATACCGTCAACCTCACCAGAATAATCAGTAACCATAATTGTTTTCATGTTGGGGGCTCTTTCATTGAGCACCAATAAATCAGTGGCAACCACAGCGGCCAGATCCAGCTTACCTGTGACTAAAGATTCGTATAGTTCTGTGACTGTCGAAAAATATTTTTGCTCGACTGGAGTTGTAAACAATCCTTTTTGGCCTGCTAGAAACATTCCTTCGCAGCCAAACCAGAGCAAGACACCCACTCGTAAAGGCGGGAAATCCTTACTCCTGGGCTGATTACAACTACTCAAAATACTATTACTCAACGCACCTATCCCAAAAAGGGCAGATGATTTGAGAATGGTTCTTCTACGCATGATGATTCCTGAATTAAGGGCTAGAAGCTTTCAGCTGTGCTTATAATACCTTTTAGACAGCTGTGAGGTACAGATATTTTAGTGCAAGGTTGCTCTGAATCATGATCGACAATAATCGCAAACTTACAATATCCAAATTGCCGATATCGACTAGCTCAGCGGTAATTCTGGCAGCACTCGCCCAGCCAGAATTTTGCTGAAAATATTCCTACTTGCCTAACTCCGAAATAATCGACTGTATTGCGTTTCATGAGTCATACTTGCTAGTGCCAGTCCCCAATTACAACTAAACAGATCTTCGTCTGGCAAAACTAGAGTGCGATCGATCGCCGCCCCCAAAGGCATACCAAGTTGCTGCAATAGTCGTTGCCCATCAGTCTGACCCAGTGGAATCAGTTTCACCCCGGCACTAACCAAATTACTTGCCCAGCTATAGAGATAACCCATTAACAGGGTGCGCTCATCCATTTCCTTGCCTACAGCAGCCAGAGCAAAGGCGATCGCAAAATTACAATTTTCGCTCAGAGCAATTTCCCACTCCGTCCAAGACTTTTGGGGCTGTAAATCCCGCATCAGCTTCCAGAGCGATCTACCCATTTGCCAATTTTGTTGTTGTAGTTCGTAGCTTTCGCGGGTAGCAGAC
Source organism: Chamaesiphon sp. (assembly GCA_020059425.1). Next base: position 2,098 of record JAGVCD010000162.1, read on the forward strand.
AACCAGTGATTCCAATAAGCTAAACTATCTAAGTCATGACTTTGCCCAGCCCGGTAAGCACGTATCAAGATGGCTGCCTCCATGCCAACAGATCCAGTTGTTAAGCATTCAGTCAGCCACAGTTGCAATTGCTGGGCATTAATAATGAGCTGTCGATCGACTAATGCCTCTAGCCCTTCCGAGTAACTGTAGGCTCCCACCGGCAAGGCCGGACTTGTAAGTTGTAAAAGCGCTAGTAAAGCAACATGATTCATAAGAAGCGATAGTTAAGACCTAGCTTTTGCCGATTAACAGTATCAGATTTCCGGTTCTGGAGCAGTGGTTTCGGCTGGCGGTTGAAACAATTGGTCTAGTTCCTCTGTAGAACAGCAATCTTCCAAGTCTTCCCGGCTGAATTTTTCATCAAATTCAGTATTTAAATCTTCTACCATGGCATCAAACTCAGCCTGGGTTAAATCATCTGGTGATCCTGATTGATTAATCGTCTTGCCTCCATTGCTACTGGCCAAATATGGGGTGAAATCAAGTGAAATAATCTGAATCAGTTATCTAGCCCAATTAATTCTTGGTACTAAACAACTTGCTATCAGTTCATGATAGTCCATAATTATTAAATTTTAATAAATAAAATTCAATAAGTCTCTCCATATATGGTACAGAGGATATTTATTTGGAGGGACAGTTTCCTAATTATTCATATCCATTAGAATTTGTTGTGAACTAATGCTCTCTCCACCGGGTGCCGCTTGCCGCTGTACATAGCTGCCATCGCTTTGTAAATCCCAGGCTTGTCGATTATCCGCTAGCATGATGCCCAGCATTTCATGGATATCTTTAGCAATATCAGGATCTTCGATCGGCACGATCGCTTCTACTCGGCGATCAAGGTTTCTGGTCATCCAGTCGGCACTGCCAATCAAGACCTGTTGATCACCACCATTGTAAAAGTAATAAATCCGGGAATGTTCTAAAAAGCGACCAATAATGCTCATTACCCGAATATTTTCACTTAATCCAGTAATTCCTGGTCGCAAACAACACATGCCCCGCACAATTAGATCGATACTCACCCCCGCTTGAGATGCTTGGTAGAGCAGGGCGATAATCGCTGGATCTACCAGGGAGTTCATTTTGGCGACAATCCGGCCAGTATCGCCAGTTTGCACCTGTTCAATTTCTTGTTGAATCAATTGGGCGAACTGCTCGCGGGCATTGACCGGAGATATTAACAACTTGCGGTAGGCTTGTTGGCGAGAGTAGCCAGTTAAATAATTAAAGAGATCCGTCAGATCAGCGCCCAGTTCTGGCCGACTACTAAATAAGCCCAGATCAGTGTAGATACGAGAAGTTTTGGCATTATAGTTACCAGTACCAATATGCACATAGCGGCGGATGGTTTTACCCTCTTGTCGTACCACCAAAATCACTTTGGTGTGAGTTTTTAGTCCAACTAATCCATACACCACATGCACGCCCGATTGCTCTAACTGTCTAGCCCAAGCAATATTGTTTTGTTCATCAAACCGGGCTTTGAGTTCGACTAATACAGCTACTTGCTTACCGTTTTCAGCAGCGGTCATCAGCGCAGTAATTAATTTAGAGTCACCAGAAGTACGGTACAAGGTCATTTTAATCGCCAGAACGCTGGGATCGAGAGCAGCGGCGGTAACAAATTTTTCGACGGTGGCAGTGAAGGATTGATAGGGATGATGGACTAGTAAATCCCGCTCGGCAATTACACTAAAGAAGTCTTTCTGGTCATCGTCCTCATCGGCTTCGGCTAATTTTTTGAGGCGTGGCGGCAAACTGGGTGTCCAGGGGATATCTTTGAGGGCAGGCAGGTTGAGAGCATAAATCGCAAACAGATCGCTTAAACCTAGCAAGCCATCAATTTCGTAGACATCGCTGGTGGCTAGGTCTAACTCTTCCATCAGCATTTGGAGAATATGCTCTGGGGTACCGGCCTGCACCTCGACCCTAACTACGGAACCGCCCAAGCGCCGTTTGCGGAGTTCTTGTTCGATCGCTAGTAACAGATCATCGGCATCATCTTCGGCGATCGCA
>JAGVCD010000014.1 GCA_020059425.1 Chamaesiphon sp.
ATGACTGATGACCAATCATTTGTTCACCTCAAGCCTTTTCCTGCCTATAAAGTATTAATCTATTATTCCCTATTAATTGTTTTTTCAACTTGCAAATATTGCTGAATTGAATGATGCAATTCTCTAAGTTTGATTGGCTTAGACAAATAACTATTAGCACCAGCCGCTAAGCACTTTTCGCGATCACCAGCCATCGCTAGCGCCGTCAGTGCAATAATCGGAGTATCAGCTAGGGCAGGTTGTTGACGAATCTGCTTAATTGCTTCGATACCATCTATTCCTGGCATTTGAATATCCATCAAAATTAGATCTGGGCGTTTTTCCTGAGCTTGTTCAATAGCCTCTTGGCCATTATACGCAAATATTACTTGATAACCTTTACCTATCAGATAACTAGCAAAGGTATCGATATTTATCTGATTATCTTCAGCCAATAAAATCAAGGGGATTTTGTAATCTAACAGCATTTCATGAACAGACATGACCGGAAGCACAGCTGACAATAATTCTTGCTCTGCTGCTCGATGATGTTGAGGTATCACCAAAATAAAACAACTACCTTGTCCTACTTCGCTTTCGATCGAGACCCACCCACCATGTAACTCCACAATTTGCTTAACCAGCATCAGCCCTAGTCCAGTACCTTCATACTGGCGGTTGAGGCTACTATCAATTTGAATAAAAGGTTGAAATAGTTTGGCGATATCAGCGCGCTTAATACCAATGCCCGTATCGGTTACTGCAAAGCACAGACCGTAGCCATCTTTACCTACTAGCGGTGACTGTAACGACACTGTTAAAGTTACATGGCCACCATGAGGGGTAAATTTAACAGCATTAGTCAATAAGTTAATTAACACCTGACGCATCCGCCGATCATCGACCCAGATACTCTCTAAATCGGTGGGCAAATGAGTATTGATTTTAATTTGCTTCTCAAATGCTTTTTGTTTAACAAACATTAAGCTAGCTTCGCAAAGCTGGGTCAGGGAGGTTTTATCAATATTTAGTTCTAATTTACCAGCCGAAATTTTAGAAACATCCAAAATATCATTGATTAATGACAATAAATGCTCGCCGCTTTGTTCGATCGTCGAGATCGAATTCAATTGACGAGAATTCAAAGGTCCCAGAATTTCTTCTTGCAACATTTCTGACATCCCTAGAATCGCATTCATAGGAGTACGAAGTTCGTGACTCATCGTCGCCAGAAACTCATCTTTCAGGCGAGTAGCGCGTTGAAGTTCGGCGTTAGTTATTTCTAGTTTTTCGTTAGCATCGTGTAAAGCGGCTTCCACACGCTTGATATCGCTAATATTTATGAGCAGACCATTACTGCTCATCGGCTGACCGTCGTCATCGAAGACCAAAGTAGAAACATCATAGACCCAAATCACCCGGCCATCAGCCGCCACTAACCGATATTCAAATTCACAATTACAACGATTGGTAATCGCTTGATTATAAAGGTTAACAACTAAATCCAAATCTTCCGGATAGACAATATTTTGCCAGAAGTTGGTTTTAGCCAACCAATCAGTCAATGGATAACCAAATAATGACTCCGCCCGATCGCTCACAAAAACAAATTGCTCGGTTTTCAGATCGTATTCCCAAACGACTCCATTAATTGATTGAATCAAGTTATAGCATTGTTGTTGTGAAGCTGCTAGTTGGGCAGCTATTCGTTGGCGCTCACTCTCAGCAGATTGCTGTTCAGTTATATCTCGACAGATGCTGATTAATTGACCATTAGCTAGTAAAGATAGCGTAACTTCCCGATAAAAAGTGCTGCCATCTTTACGAATAGCAATCGACTCTCCTCGCCATTTTCCAGATTTAGCTACGATAGTACAAGCACCCTCTTCAAACTTTTTCATCGAATCGGGATCATGCAAACAAGACCAATGTTGACCAATTAATTCATCCACCCGATAGCCATACATCTGGGCATAGCTAAGATTGATATAAATTAGTCTGCCATCTTTTTCTATGATAGCCATTCCATCTAAGGAAGCTTCCATCGCTGCCGAACGCTGGGCAACAGATTCATAAAGTTGGGCATTGTGAAGAGTAATCACGGCTTGAGCCGCCAGAAATTCTACAATAATTTGTCGATCAGACGTAAATATATCAGCGGTATGACGATTTTCCAAATAAACAATTCCTTGCAGTTCACCCCGGTAGAGCAATGGCAAACACATCATGCTCTGTGGTTGATATCGCTGAAAATACTCATCAGCTAATAGTAAAGAGTCAACATTACGACCACTGAGAATAATTGTTTGGCGACTATGTCGCACTTGGTTAATTAAACGCAAAGGTAGATCGTGATATTTCTCTAGAGGTATTCCGATCAGATCATTAGCTATATCCTTAGTACCAAGAGGTTCAATTTGGTACACCTGCCATCCATCTTGATTAGAACTTTTGTTGTTACTGAGTAAGATCGGGATACAAATCTGGGCACCAGAGCTTTGCAAAAGTATTCGACAAAGTTGATTGATCAAAGTTGGGAATTCAATAATGCTAGATAGCAGTTGTGCTGCTTGAATCGCTGCCCCCAAATCACCACCAGGTGACTCTTTACTATCCACTATCTCATTAGTTATAGAATGAGTAATAGTAGACAACGTAGATAGAGGATTAAATAGTAATGATGGTGCTTGCAGAATAGGAGAAAGCAACTGAGCATAACGTTG
>JAGVCD010000013.1 GCA_020059425.1 Chamaesiphon sp.
CTGGGGATCGCGGCCAGTTTCTGCGGAGTCGGATTTATTTGTACCGCCCTAGCGACGATCGATCGGTCTCACAGTTTGGGCTGGTTGGTTTTTACCATGATTTTTTGGGCGATCGCCATTGCCGCTTATAATCCTACTGCTTCAGCTTTAACAGCTGATATTGCTCCTGTCCAGCTGATGGGAGTTTATACTTCGCTCAACTCGTTGTGCTGGGCGGTAGGTTTTGCAATTGGACCACCCTTAGGTGGTTGGGCAATGGATCAATCGGTGGGAGTTGTCCAAATTTTTTGGGGGTTGCTAGCGCTGGGCTCGTTGGTGATGTGGGTAATTCTACTAGCTCTCGATCGACTACTCCTCCAATCGCACCCTAGTTCAGAGCCGTTATAGTTGACAGAAATTGGTCGTTCTTAGATCAAGTAAATAGAAAAATGTGAATCAATCGATACACCAAGGTTTTTCCCTGGTAGCGTATTACTGGGAATGTTTAAATTAAAGATTTTAGATTGGGGCTTAGGTATTGACACATGGATAACAATTTAGCGCTTTGGCAGAAATATCAGGACTGGCTCTACTACCATTCCGGCTTAGAGTTTTATTTAGATATCAGTCGGATTCAGTTCACAGACGCTGATGTTAGCAATCTTGCCCCTAAATTTGACCAGGCTTTTCAGGATATGGCTAAGCTGGAAGCCGGAGCGATCGCCAACCCGGATGAGAACCGGATGGTTGGCCATTACTGGCTGCGCAATCCGGCTCTGGCACCCAGTCCCGAGATGGCCAAAGGCATTGTGGCCAACGTTGAACACATTAAGGCTTTTGTCCAAAAGATTCACAGTGGGGCGATTAAGCCCCCTACCGCCCCTAAATTCACCGATATTATCTCGATCGGCATTGGCGGATCGTCCTTGGGTCCACAGTTTGTGGCCGAAGCTCTCGCGCCAGATGTACCACCCTTGGCTATTCATTTTATTGATAACTCTGATCCAGCTGGGGTCGATCGACTGATTCATCAAGTGGGCGATCGGTTGGCTAGTTCCTTGGTCATTGTGATTTCTAAATCGGGCAGCACCCCAGAACCGCAAAACGGCATGTTAGAAGTAGCCGCTGCTTTTCAGGCTGCTAATCTGAACTTTGCGGCCCAGGCGATCGCGATTACCGGTGCTGGCAGCAAATTAGACAAATATGCCGAATCCCAAAACTGGATCGACAGATTTCCGATGGAAGATTGGGTGGGTGGTCGCACCTCCGAACTGTCGGCAGTGGGCTTATTGCCAGCGGCCCTCCAGGGCATTGATATCCAAGCCATGTTGGATGGAGCTAAAGAAATGGATATCGCCACTCGTCAACCGATCTTTAAGCACAACCCGGCAGCCTTGCTGGCCTTCTGCTGGTACATAGAAGGAAAGGGTAAAGGAGCTAAAGACATGGTGGTCTTACCTTACAAAGATAATTTGATGTTGTTTAGCCGCTACTTGCAACAGCTGGTAATGGAATCCTTGGGCAAAGAGTTAGATCTCGATGGCAATCAGGTTTACCAAGGAATCGCCGTCTATGGCAACAAAGGCTCCACCGACCAACATGCTTATGTTCAACAGCTGCGGGAAGGGGTGCCCAACTTCTTTATGACTTTTGTAGAAGTGTTGCTCGATCGCACTGGACCATCTTTGGAATTAGAACCCGGCGTGACGATGGGTGATTATCTATCCGGTTTCCTGCAAGGCACCCGCACCGCCCTCTACGAAAAAGGCCGCGACTCCATCAGTATTACGGTTCAAGTGGCTAATGAGCGTACCATTGGGGCATTAATTGCTCTCTACGAAAGAGCAGTGGGTTTCTATGCTTCGTTGATCAATGTCAATGCCTACCATCAACCCGGTGTGGAAGCAGGCAAAAAAGCGGCTGCCGATGTGATTAAATTGCAAGCCCAGGTCTTGGATGTACTGAACCAAAACCCCGCGCCCATTTCTCTGGTGGATTTAGCTACCAAAATGAACGCTGTTGATCGCATCGAAGAAGTCTACAAAATCGTCCGGCATTTAGCCAGTAATGATCGGGTCGTGACCGAAGGCAGCAAAGGTGCCCCCGGCAAATTGTGGGTCAAAGGAGTCAAGCTCTAAGCCGGAATCCCTAGTAGTTCGCCATTACCAGCTACGACTTCACCGATTTGGTAAGCTGCCGTGCCCTGTTGCTGAAACCAATCGATCGCCGTCTGTGCCTCGGCAGCAGGCACCAGCACTACAAAACCAATCCCCATATTGAAGGTGTGATACATATCGCGATCGGATACCCCGCCCTGCTCGGCTAGCCAAGTAAAAGCCGCCGGGACTAGCCAACTCCCCAAATTTATTTGCACCGTCTGCCCCGCTCCCAAACAGCGGGGCAGATTTTCTGGTAAACCGCCGCCGGTAATATGGGCCATACCCCGGATCGGCAGCTTCGCTTTCTTGGCGGCCAAAATCATTGATACATAAATGCGAGTCGGGGTCAGATAAACCTCGCCCACCGTTTGGCCACCGAGAGCCGCTGGTTGATCTTTCCAGTCTACTCCCGCCGTTTCAATCACCTTCCGCACCAGGCTATAGCCATTACTATGAATGCCACTACTGGCTAGTCCGATCGCCACATCTCCCACCTGAATCTGGGAACCATCCA
>JAGVCD010000306.1 GCA_020059425.1 Chamaesiphon sp.
AATTGCAATCCTCGATAAGTTAATCGCCGCCGACGAGAATCCAAACTCGCTATTTGGCTCCGATGACGAGTATGAGCCAGGTCTGAAAAAGCTCGATGTAATTGAGTGGTATCAGGGTGTTAAAGAAACCTCGATCGAGCAACTATATGAAAAATGGTGGTTGTATCTGGCGAATTTAGTCGGGCGCGACGACATTCTAAAGGAGCTTTATCCTGACGGCAGCACTGACAATAGCTCTGTTGGCTTTGGGTTTAGTTAATTCGAGTTAACACGAAAATACTGCTAAAATAAGAGCGCAGCTAGAATTTTAGCTGCGCTCTTATTTGCGATCGTTTCAGGCGATCGGCTACCCACATAACCTAACACGAGGAATATATGGACAATAACATTGTACGCCAAGACCTGAAAGCGCTACTCGATAGCTGGATGGCTGCCGAGCAGAAAGGCGTTAAGTTTCCGGTTCCGTTTGATGCGGCTTGGCAAATGGCTGGCTACGGAAGAAAATCCACAGCGAAAAGAGACGGTTTGAAGGGACTCAAAGATGGGGTGGACTACATACTTGCCAAGGCAAGCACTGAAAGCAAGAGTATAGGGCGACCGCCAATCGTTATTTGGTTGTCCGTAAAAACATTTCAACACCTTCAGGGGAAAGCGATTTATCGGTCAAAAGCTATAAATAGCAAAAAAACCGTGTATATAATGCAGTGCTCAGAAACAAAAGTGATAAAGATTGGTATTTCTCATGATCCGTTGGCTCGGTTATCAGCATTGCAGGTTGGGCATCCATTCCCTTTGTCAATTGTTCGACTGATCGACCCTCGAAGGTTTACGGCTGAAAAGATAGAAAAAGAATTGCATAAGGCGTTAGACGATTTTCGGCTGTGCGGCGAGTGGTTTGATGGTATTGCCTTGCAATTGATTGGAGGTTTAGCTTGAAATCTTATCGGGCGATCGGACAAGGAATCGAATTCTCGAAGGTCGTAGCCGATACCGCCGCCGGACACGGCAAAACGATCCAAAGTCTTCGCTGGTACGAGTCAGTTATCGACCTAATTTAGATACACAAAAAAGGAGTCGATCGTATTTAGCGATCGACTCCTTTTTTGTGTATCATTTTTTCTTTTCGCAAGCAATACCATCCTTGTCCCGATCGGCACTATGACTCCAGCCAGGAGGGGTGTAGCCAGGACTAACCGGAACATCGAAAATCCCAGCCGAATTCGCTTCCTTGCAATTTTTGTACTTAGCTAAAATGCTAGCATCAACGCGAGTTTTGCCTTTGGTTTTAGCGATCGCTGGCTCCGAGAAAAACATCGGCAAGATTGCCAACAATAAACAAAATTTAGTCAACATCTTAATTTCTTGAGCGATCGGCAACGATCGGCAGCGCATCTTCGCAATAGTCAAGTTCATCGCACTGTTCGGGCACCTGAGCCGCCCAGATGCTTCGATCTACTTTGTCAGCATGAATCTCAATGCTTAGTTCGCCGTGTTGACTCTCGGCATAACAGCGAACCTTGGCATCTGCCATACCACCTCTATAGCAAACGCCTTTGACCTCGACTTCTTCCGCTACCTTTCTAGCGATTTTTTTGCCATCAAAGAATACGTAAGAGATAATATCGTACTTTGAGATGCCATAACGATCGTTATCAAATTTAAGGATAAAGATCGGGCCAGCACCTTTTTTATTGGCAAACCTCAGCTCTTTCTTGCCATCGGGTCGATTTGACAATATCGCTCGATCGCAATCTAAGGATACGCGGGGAGGCGCTGTTTTCGCTTTTGAGATAGCCGTGCATTGACCCCGATCGATTACTTCTTTAGCGGCGTTCAAGTTGACTCTCTGGGCGATCGCGGGTGCGGCAAACTGCCAGGAGAATGCGGAGGCGATCGATAGTACTAAGGCGGCTAGTGGCTTAAGCATTTTTACTCACCAAAAACTGGCGTCCCGAATTTGACTTTATCAACAAGATTAACACGTCGAAACTTACACGATCGACCATTCATTGTCCAAGTTTTCCGTAAATCGTCCCATTCACACCGCGGATCGAAGTGAGGATTATCGACGCGGGTAGTATAGCGGCTGTTAACTTCTTCGATCGCCTCTCTCGCGTCCTGAAAAGCCACGTCTATCTGGCTGACATGGTAGACGCGATCGATCTTCAACTTCGACGCCCCAATGCACCCGTAGCTCATCTCGAAATAAGCCGCGCGTCCAGATATCGGGCTAAGCCAGATCGTGACATCTCGGTGCTTTGCTCTGTTGGGCACGATCGCCGATCTATCTCCAGCCTCACACCAGGAATCATAGTTAATGTTTTCGTTGCTTACAAATCCCAGTCGCTCTAGCGCCCACATCTTTGTGGATTCCGATGCCGATCCATCAGGGTAGTAACAAGGGTTTTTACGATTTAGAGCTAAATCGGTTGGCTGCGCTCCTAGCTGCGCATATATATTCTTCAACGATTTTCCTCCACATCCTTTTTCACCAGATTACGAATATACTCTGATTTGTTTTCAACAGAATCAATCCGATCGGCTTCCTCCCTCGACAGTCCAGCTATAGTTATCTGTCGCCTCAGTCCCGTTGATTTTCTGCCAGCACCGCGCGGGTTGCGGATGCTTTCTAGGTGCTCGGAGCGTACCTGCCAAAAATCAATATCGTTTGCCGCTAAAACTTTTCTAATTGTTTCGGGCGATTCCTCAAAATGCTTGGCAGTACCTTTGACGGATTTGCAATTTAGAAAATAGGTGCAAATCTCGCCAATTTTGGCTTGAATTTTTGATTTACTGGGCATATCTATAAATTTGCATAAATCCCAGCTAGGTATTCTTGATAATCTTTTGAGGCGATCGACATTGCCTTTTGGATAGTATCTGCTTTACCTATCTCATGAGCGCCTCCTTCATAGTCTATCGAATAAACAATTGAGATGCCCATATATTAAACCCCAAAAAGCTTCTTGAAGTGAAACTATTGGATCTCTAGCAGAAAATCTCTCTGCCAGAGCTTGAATTAATAGCTGTTTAGGAGTTATGGGATATTCTTCAAGTAAGGGATGAGTTTCATCGTAGAAAAAATCTACTTCAATGCCATCTTGATCGATCTTACAGGGCACACGCTTACCAAGATTTTGTATATGCCCAGAATTTAATTTCCAAGCTGTTACTTCAAAACCAGATTTCTTTGGATCGTATGAGAACTTGCCGCTTAAACTGACTTGCTTCTCGCACCTTAACATCAACTCACTTTTCTCTGATGTGATTGGGGTTTCTTTGTTAGCAATACTAGGTTTAGTTGTATTCACTGTAGTTGCAGCAGAGATCTGTTTAGACTCAGGATTAAGATAACTGTCTAAATCATCAGAAGGTACGACTCCCTGATCTACAGGAATGGCAGTATCTTCACTCTCCCCACCTCTAGCTTTATCTTCTTCTTGAAGTGCCCGATACCATTTATCATCATTTTGATAGTCAGGATTACTTTTTCTAAACTCTATTAAAAATGAGCGTGATACATCACGCTTTAAAGCCAAGCACTTTGTACCTGGATCGCTTCTTCTATAACTATTAACTAAAATTCCCAATGGGGATTGATTATCTCCTGAATAACCAAGTGCCTGTCGCTGCTTAGGTAATATTGGACCAGCACCTCTAATTGCATCAACTGTCATTTTCCAAGCGAGGTTTGAGGTGTCAAAACCATTTTTTTGGTATGTTGGTATTAAATAATCTACATGAATTTCTCCAATAATTCTTCCTCCAATTGTAGAAGCAAGCTCAATAGGATATTCCATGATTCTTGTCCCCGTATCAGGATTTTCATATCCGAATAGAGATTTATCACCAATTAATATTTTGCGACCATTTCTAATAAAGTCAATTCCAAAATCGCTAGTGTCAGAATATCGCTGTATGCCAATCCAGCCTTTGAGTCTTCTAGATCTCTTAATTATGGATTCTTGAGATAACAATTTTTCATCCAGACTATCTATCTCACTTTCACTAAGGTATCTGTTCTTTCCTCGATCGAAGTGTGCTTCACCAAGATCTACGTCAATTTCCTGAACTGCATATATTTTGGAACCTTTATAAACCACAAAACGACTAGCTCCCCAAACACAGTGCTTGTGAGAGCGTAAAACTTTTCCTTGAAGGCGAAGCTCGATATTGTTTTTATCGATAATGTCAGAGTATACAACCTCTAACCTTTTACGAATAACTGTCTCTTTATTTTTTAAATCGGCATATATTCCATCTCTCAATCTTCTAACTATAATTTTTGTTCCACTCTCCAAAATATTATCTTTTTCTTCTCTGATTATTCTCGCACTAAAAGAACCTTTGACGATAAGTTCTTCAAAATTTATAACAATTCCGTACCATTCTGTCGCACCCTTAGTCGTTGACAAAAAAATAGTTTCTTCACCCAATCTTGCTGTCGAAATATTAAATCCCATTCCAAATAATCCAAGATTATTCACAGGATCATTACTGGAATATCCAGCACGCGCAGCATTTTGGAGAGTAGTGAGCGACATACCATGTCCATTGTCTTGAATAATAACTTCTCGTTCTTGAGGAGGGGTATTTTCTTTAGACCAGAAAATATCAAGACGTGCATCGATATTGTTCTCACCAGACTTCAAGTTATCCCGAAAAGCGTCTAATGAATTGTCTGCTAGTTCAGCTAAACATTGCCAGACTTCAAAAGGAATATCTCCGAGAGTTCTTAAAATTCTTGGAGTAGGTGTAATATCTAAAACATCGTTTATGTCATTCATATAATTACTCCTCAAGTCCCTGTAGCCAGTCTGCAAGGGAAGATGCTATGACATGTCCTAACATTGGCGGAACAGCATTTCCTATTTGCATAATATTTGTTGTTGCTGAGAATGGAAAAACAAAATCATCAGGAAAGGTTTGTAAACGAGCACATTCACGAACTGTTAAACGTCTATCTAAAGAGTAATGAAATTGCACACGAGATTTAGCGTTTGCTCTTACAGTATAACTAGGTTCTTCTGCACGAGAAGTTTCATCTCCTTGCCCATTTCCTTTTTTTGCTTTTGATGCTAAAAAATATTGTGATTGATTGGGAATACTATCATCCTTGATTCCTTCAAGGTCTTGTATAGCCCATTTAATATTTCTATAGTTTTTCTCATGTGTAGGTTGAGGGTAGTCTGGAAAACCATCTAAATCTTTTCTTATACCAATGATAAACAATCTTGTTCGGTTTTGTGGAATACCATATTCAGGAGCATATAAAGTCCAAACTTTTACCTTGTAACCTATGGATTCCATCTCTTTAACAATTGTCTGAAGAATTTCACCCTTGGCGATATTAGCAAGACCGAGAACATTCTCGCCAATAATTGCAAAGGGTTTATGGTATTGAGCATATTTTATAAGTGCTTTATAAAGCCGACCTCTCTCTGAGTCTAATCCTTTTCTCGGACCACATGAAGCAAAATCTTGACACGGAAATCCTCCGATAACAACATTAGCACTAGGAACAGCTTTGGGATCGTATGTAGAAAGGTCTAATACCTCAGCATGATCAACTATATTTTGGTTGTAGGTTGCAACACATTTAGGATCATGGTCATATGCACCTAAAATATTATAAGGAAGTCGCTTATGATTAATTCCATTATATTTAAAGTTTCCCCTAAATCCTAAATCTAAACCCCCACAACCAGAAAAAAGTGAAACTAAAGACCAATTTTTATTGGCAATTGAAATATTGTTTGATTTAAGGTTATAGATAGCTTTATTCTTTGGCGAAGACTGCTCAGTTGATACTATTTGTATGATAGACTGCGGTCTAGGTTTTATCACTTGTTCTTTATCCACTCTAGCCATTTTACTACTCTTTCAGATTACTTTTGATGCAAGTGAACAAAGAAGAGTTTTTCTGCTCAGAAAGTCTCTAAATCAATTTTCTCAAAATTTATTCCATTTTCACATCGTACTTTTATTTCATTTTCTTAGATAACGAGTCTGAGCGATATACTATCATAGCCTTTGTTCGGTTGGGCTAAAACAGACTTCTTCTTCTCTGGTCAGTATTTTCGGTCTTCCTCCTCCTTTTTTATTAATCCTTTTCTTTTTTCGTTCCTGCTCCCACTCCAATTTTTCAGCTTCGCTTTGTGCCTGACTCCACAGTCCTTTAAATTGCTCTATGCTGATTCCTAGTACTTGTTTTGCTCGTTCTGGATATTTGTTGATATAATGTAGTGGATTTTTCATGTTCGGTAGAGCCGTAAAATACTGTTCTACCATCCTTTTTATCTCTAGATTATATTTCGGATAGGTCTAATGCTTTCGTACCAAGAATAGCTTGTAGAATCTTTGTTGTCATCTCCATTAAAAGCTTTGATATTGACAGGTATATTTTTTCTAATCAATTTAGCCGAATAATCTGATTCTCCAGTCTCTGGGTTTCTCAATGGCTTATCCCATCCGAAATCCGCATTTAAAATTTGTGGGTTCTTAATTTCAATCAGCATTTGTTTATTCCTCGTTTATCTCTACTCTCTTAATTTAGCAAACCTAAATTAACTTGTCAAGTCTAAATTAAAATTAATTTCTTGCTATCCCTTGCTGCTACCATTCTCAATAACGCCGCAACGAGAGAATGCGGGTTTGATTCCCCAAAACCCGCTAGTATATCCTCGATCGACCCCCTGGCACTATTGACATTATTCGCAACTAAAGAGGATCGCCGTCAAAGCCAGGGACGCCAACAACCTCGGGAATAGGGAGAGAATCTAGATGAGCTAGGCCAGCAGCTAAAGCCATTACACGATCGTCTTTCTCGCCCGCGATCGCTTCCCTGCGGCTGGCGGAGAAAGCTCTGAGTTCGGGAATACCTCGCCAACCGGGAGGATAGATTAAATAGCCCTGCTCGATCGCTAGCGCCACCCGATCGGTATTGGTTCGCTTGCTGGCATGGCTGGTTAGGGTTAGCAGCACCTCTAAACCCTGCCTTTTGCGCTGAAGGTTTTCGACTACGATCTTACCGCCGCTGTTGCTCTCGACGGCGATCGCCACGACCTTATACCAGTCACACAAAGCTAGGGTTTTCGATTCTGAGTACTCGATCGATTTGTCGGCTTCGGCGTATTCGGTGACAATACTAGCGATCGGATCGGTGATGTCGAGAATGAGTGTGACGAAATTATCGGAGCCGCCAAAGTTGGGATCGACCATAGCAAAGTATCGGCGATCGGGTAACGGTGGCGACCACGAACCGATCGATTGCTTAACGATCGCCTCCTCATTGAATAAGCTACTACCAGCAACCTCGATCCCTAGATTGTGTTCCCGTTGGGCGATCGAGTCAGGGATCTTGCGGCGTTCTTTGACACTCTGG
>JAGVCD010000057.1 GCA_020059425.1 Chamaesiphon sp.
CAAAATCGTTGTAGGGCACATAATGAAAACCAGGCACCAGCGGACTAAAATTCTGCTGATATTTGGGCTGACCAGTGGCGGTAACCGTGGCCATTGTTCGTCCGTGGAAACTGGCTTGAGCGGTGATAATTACTGGTGATTCGATGCCTAATTTGGTGTGAGCATATTTCCGCGCCAGTTTAATCGCGCCTTCGTTGGCCTCGGCTCCGGAGTTACAGAAAAACACTCGATCGGCACAGGAATGCTGCACCAAACACTTTGCCAACTCCCCTTGCACTGGAATGTAATAGAGGTTAGAAACATGGGTCAGCTGTTGCATCTGCTGGGTAACAGCAGCCACCATGGCGGGATGGGCATGTCCTAAAGAGCAGGTAGCAATTCCTGCCACAAAGTCCAAGTATTCGCGGCCTTGCTCGTCCCAAACTTGACAGCCGCTACCGCGTACTAAGGCCAAGGGAAAGCGCCCATAGGTGGCCATTACATGGGCATCAAAATCAGCAGTATCAAAGACAGAGGGGGCGGCGACAGTTTGGGACAATTTTCTACTCCGAATAATTATCAATTAATTCAATTAGTTATAAATTTAAATTTCTGCTAACCAGTGTGGGAGTGGCTTGGGCAGTGGGCACCAGCAACACTTCACTGATATTGACGTGGGCGGGGCGAGTGATCGCAAACAAAATAGTTTCTGCGATATCCATCCCTGTTAATGGCATGAGACCCTGATAGACTTGACCTGCTTTTTCCCAATCACCGTGGAAACGCACTGCACTAAACTCCGTTTCTACTAAGCCTGGATCGATGCTGGTTACTCGAATGGGGGTACCAAGTAAATCTATTTTCAAACCTTCAGAGATCGCTCGGACTGCGGCTTTGCTGCCACAATAAACGCCTCCGGCTGGATAGGTTTGATGGCCAGCGATCGATCCCAAATTCACCACATGCCCGCGACCCCGCTCGACCATCCCAGGCACAATCGCTCGGGTTAGATACAACAGACCTTTGACATTAGTATCGATCATTTCTTCCCAGTCCGCAATTGACCCTTCCTGGAGCTTACTTAACCCCCGACTCAGGCCAGCATTGTTGATCAAGATATCGATCGCTTGCCACGCTAGCGGTAACTGGGCGATCGCTATACTCAAAGCAGTGCGATCACGCACATCTGCCGTAATTTGCTGACAGTTTTCGGGTTTGGCTCCCGCCGCCACACAGCGATCAACCACTTCTTGTAGTCGTTCGGTGCGTCGTGCTAGCAAAATCAATTTCACTTGCAAAGGAGCCAGCAACTGAGCACAGGCAGCACCAATTCCACTACTAGCACCAGATATCAACACAATTTTGCCAGCGAGATCTAGCATAGGGCTACCTCTTCACCACATGTATACGTTGGGTCACTGTCGTGATGCCGCCAGCTCGCACTAAAACTGCCGATAGCCAGTAATCACCAGGTTTGCTAGGAGCTTTGGCCCTTTTGAACAAACCACCAGTAGCTAAAACATCCAAGCTGTATTCCGCTGGTTTGGCGTAACCAATGGCATTTACAGTTTGTTCCACCACTTTTCCCATCATGATGTCTTCCCCTAAAGGTTCAGCGACGATCGCATCAATGTCGTAAAGTTCATTGATTTTGAGCCGTTTGGGTACATTGAACTCTACTGTTGGGGGCTTGCTGCCACTGGTGATGGTTGTATTTTCGCTCAGAATTTGCTGCTGAGTAATTTTGCCACTCACAATTTTTTGACGCGATCGCACTTGGGAAGTGAGCTTCAATAGTTGATTATTTTGGGTCTGACTACCAGTAATGGTGGTAATGGTTTCCACTGAAACACCTGCAGTCTCAGGCTTCCAGGACTGAATGGTCGTTCGATAACGGAGATTAGGATATCGTTGCCACAACTTCTTCACTCCCTGCTCCCAAGCCTTACGATTCAGACCATCGACAGTATAGTTGGGTGCAAAACTGTTGTTTAAGGCCACTAGCTGTTTGTTGTTCGCCGATTTATCGATCTGGGCTAACAGGTTACTAATCGCCGCTGGTGCTGGCGGGGACGACAGGGGGGCGGCTACCGTACTACTACTGACCAGACCGACGATTAAACTGGTAACAGATAAAAACTTGAGAGATTGGAATCTAGCCATTGGAGGGAGAATTAAGGTAGATTTGGTAGTCAATTAATGATTTAATTGTCGCAGGCAATCAGGCCAATTGCAGAAAAATTAAGGAAAAAATCCCGTGTCTCAGTCTTCAGGTAAGCTTCTCATTGCTGCTAGTGGTACTGGTGGCCATCTTTTCCCGGCAGTGGCCGTCGCCGAAAAATTAACCGAGATAGAAATAGAATGGCTGGGCGTACCCGATCGACTAGAAACCAAGTTGGTACCAAAGCAATACCCGATGAATTTAATCCGGGTGCGGGGCTTTCAAGGTAAATCCATTATTACCAATCTGCAAACAGCTTGGTTGCTGACCAGGGCGATTTTTACCACCAGAAGAATTCTTAAAGCTGGCAAATTCACTGGGGTTTTCAGCACCGGTGGTTATATTTCAGCACCCGCCATTTTGGCGGCGCGCAGTTTGGGTCTGCCAGTTGTTTTGCACGAGTCTAATGCTTTGCCCGGTAAGGTGACCCGCTGGTTAAGCCCTTTTTGCACCAAGGTAGCACTGGGTTTTAGCAGCGCCTCTAAATATCTGCAAAAATCTGCCAACGTATATTTGGGTACCCCAGTACGTCAACAGTTTCTTCAGCGCCAGAAACTCGATCTAGATATTCCGCCAGATATGCCAGTGATTTTGGTAGCGGGTGGCTCCCAGGGAGCCGTCGCTCTTAATAACATTGTCCGAGAATGTGCCCCTGCTTGGATTGCGGCGGGAGCTTTTATTGTGCATTTGACTGGCGATAAAGATCCCAGTGCCCAGACTTTAACAGATTCTCATTATCTGGCGCTCTCTTTTTATGACAACATGGC
>JAGVCD010000350.1 GCA_020059425.1 Chamaesiphon sp.
AGAACAAATCGGATAAAGATCAAATTGAGCCAACCGCTAGCTGTCAGACTCAGTAGATCGCAAAGAGACGAAAAAAGGGTAGATTCTGGCCAGGCAAAACAAAAATAGCCACGACGACTACCCTAAATTCATTATCCCCGACCCCAGTATTAACCGACGAAGGCACATTGGAATCAGCCATCGATTGTTTGACCAGCAACCTGGCAATAAACATGTCTGGAGGCTGCACGGTCAGGGACTTGTTTGAAATTTTGGTGCGGACGGCAAGTCGCGGCAAGAGCATTGAACAAGTTGTTACAAACATCACTGGAACTTCTCACTATTGGACAGCCCGAATCTTGTCCAAAGTCAAATTATAACGATGTCATGTTTTTCTAATTGATGTGAAGTCCAAAACGATTTGTATCGGTACTGACATCCCATGGGTGTTAATCAAAATCTGGCGATCGCTCTTGATATAATGAATCTAGAGCGATCGCGACCTTTATGGGAACAGCATTATGCAAGATACTGAACAGCAAATGTTAAGCGGGTCTAAGGAAAAAGCTTTAGTACTAAAACTCCGAGAGGTAGGACTACACGAGATTCATTTAGTAGGTGGCAAGAATGCTTCCCTCGGTGAAATGATCCAGCGATTGCAACCCGAGGGAATTCAGGTGCCCGACGGTTTTGCGACTACGGCCTGTGCCTATCGATCGTTTATTCATGATGCCGGATTGGCCTCCAAACTACAGCACTTATTTACGGGTCTGGATGCCGAAAATGTTCAGCAACTCCAAACCGTGGGGCAGCAAGTCCGATCACTGATGCTGCAAGCGCCCTTACCACCAGATTTGACCGCTGCCATTACCAGCGCTTATCAAGAAATGTGCGATCGATACGGCTCAAATACGGACGTAGCAGTTAGATCCAGTGCCACCGCCGAAGATTTACCGGATGCCAGTTTTGCCGGACAACAGGAAACTTATCTAAACGTCCACGGTCTAGCGAGTGTTTTAGCAGCTTGCCATAAATGCTTTGCCTCGGTTTTTACCGATCGAGCGATTTCTTACCGCCAGTTGAAAGGTTTCGATCACCTAGAGGTGGCGCTGTCGGTGGGCGTGCAAAAAATGGTGCGATCGGACTTAGCTTGCTCCGGGGTGATGTTTTCGATCGACACCGAAAGTGGCTGTAGAGATGTAGCCCTAATTACAGCGGCCTACGGCTTAGGTGAAAATGTCGTGCAAGGGGCGGTGAACCCCGATGAGTATTTTGTCTTTAAGCCGACCTTGAAAACTGGTCATCGACCGATTCTGAAAAAACGCTTGGGCAGTAAAGAAATCAAAATGGTTTATAGCTCGAACAGCTCGGAGCAGACCAAAAATATTCCGGTGCCGATCGAAGAGAGTCAGCAATTTGCCCTTACCGATGATGAGGTTCTGCAACTTGGTCGCTGGGCAACCCAGATCGAAGAGCATTATTCTCAGCTACATGGCTACCCTTGCCCGATGGACATGGAATGGGCCAAGGATGGCAAAACGGGTGAGCTGTTTATTGTCCAAGCCCGTCCCGAAACTGTCCAGTCCCAAAAAAGTGCGGCCATATTGCGCAGCTATCATTTGACAACTACTCCGCCGCAACCGCCGATCGCCGTGGGTCGAGCGGTAGGCGATCGCATTGGCCAAGGATCAGCAAGGGTAATATTAGAAGTCGCTGATATCAAACAGTTTCAAGCGGGTGAGGTCTTAGTCACCAACCGCACCGATCCCGATTGGGAGCCAATTATGAAACGGGCTAGTGCGATCGTTACCAATCAAGGCGGACGGACTTGTCATGCGGCAATCATTGCGCGGGAATTGGGCATTCCGGCGATTGTGGGTTGCGATAACGCTACTAAACAAATTGCCAACGGCCAAACCATTACGGCCAGTTGCTCCGAAGGCGAAGAAGGACGAATCTATGCGGGACTGTTGCCCTTTCACATCGAAGAAGTGACCCTCGATAATCTGCCGCCCACCCATACTCAAATTTTGATGAATGTGGGTAACCCGGAAGAAGCTCTACGACTGGCGGCGATTCCCAATGATGGCGTGGGACTGGCGCGGCTAGAGTTTATTATTGCCAACCATATCAAAGTGCATCCCTTGGCGCTGTTGAACTTCGATCGCCTGACCAACCCGGCCATCCAAGCTCAAATTGCCCTGCAAACCTTAGGCTATGATGATAAACCCCAATTTTTTGTAGATAAGATTGCCCAAGGAGTGGGATCGATCGCTGCCGCCTTCTATCCCAAACCAGTGATTGTGAGGCTGTCCGATTTTAAGAGCAATGAATATGCCAACCTACTAGGTGGTCGCGAGTTTGAACCCCACGAAGAAAACCCGATGTTGGGCTGGCGAGGGGCGGCACGGTACTGTGACGATCGCTACCGAGCTGGTTTTGGTCTAGAGTGTGTGGCACTCAAGCGAGTGCGCGAAGAAATGGGCTTAGATAATGTAATTTTGATGGTGCCCTTCTGCCGCACCCCCGAAGAAGGTCAAGCGGTAATTGCCGAGATGGCCAAGCATGGCTTAGTACAAGGGGAAAATGGCTTGCAGGTCTATGTGATGTGTGAGCTGCCCAGTAACGTGCTGATGGCCGATGAATTTTGTCAGGTGTTTGATGGCTTCTCGATCGGCTCCAATGATCTCACCCAACTGACCTTAGGACTCGATCGGGATTCGGCCTTGGTGGCTCATTTATTTGATGAACGAAATTTGGCCGTCCAAAGAATGATTGCAATGGCTATCAAAACCGCCAAGGCGCATGGACGCAAGATTGGCATTTGTGGCCAAGCGCCTAGCGACTATCCTGAATTTGCCAAATTCTTAGTCGAGCAAGGCATTGATTCGATCAGTTTAAATCCCGACTCCGTAATGAAAACGCGGTTGGCGATCGCCTCGATCGAACATCAATAACCCCATTTTTAAAAATCATGTTGCCTTCTGCCTAAACTTCATGCTATAAATAAAAGCCGTGCGACATGCACGCGGGTGGCTAGCTCAATGGTAGAGTACTCGGCTTTTAACCGATTTGCTCCGGGTTCGAGCCCCGGGCCACCCATTCTTTAATTAATTGTATTTCTGTCTTCTGTAAAAACTGATACTCATCAATCTTAATTAGCCAAATACCTGCAGAGAATTTGTCTAAAGTTTGGTAAAGTATTTACATAGATAATGAAGTAAGAAGTACTCACATCTTTATTTGTATATATTAATTTTTTAGGAGGATTACCTAATGGCGCTCGTCCCTATGCGTTTATTGTTAGACCACGCTGCTGAGCATGGTTATGGCATCCCTGCTTACAATGTGAATAACATGGAGCAGATTCAAGCAATTATGCAGGCTGCTAAAGAAACTGATAGTCCAGTCATTTTACAGGCATCACGGGGTGCTAGAACCTATGCTGGTGAGGCTTTCTTACGGCACTTAATCTTGGCAGCGGTAGAAACCTACCCTGAGATTCCGATCTGTATGCACCAAGATCATGGCAATAGCCCTGCTACTTGCTACTCCGCAATGAAGCATGGTTTCACTAGCGTCATGATGGATGGTTCTTTGGAAGCAGATGCTAAGACTCCAGCTAGCTTTGAATACAATGTTAATACTACTCGTCAGGTTGTCGATGTAGCTCACGCGATCGGCGTTAGTGTTGAAGGCGAATTGGGTTGTTTAGGTTCCCTGGAAACTGGTCAAGGTGAAGCCGAAGACGGTCACGGTTTTGAAGGTGTGCTGTCTCACGACCAACTGTTGACTGACCCTGATGAAGCTGTTGAATTTGTGGAAACCACTGGTGTAGATGCTTTAGCAGTAGCGATCGGTACTAGCCACGGTGCTTACAAGTTCACTCGCAAGCCTACTGGTGAAGTATTAGCCATCAGCCGGATTGAAGAAATTCACAACCGCCTGCCCAACACTCACTTGGTAATGCATGGTTCTTCTTCAGTTCCTGAAGATTTGATCGCCATCATCAACAAGTTTGGCGGCAAGATTCCTGAAACTTACGGCGTACCTTTAGAAGAAATTCAAAAAGGTATCAAGTGTGGTGTGCGGAAAGTAAATATTGACACCGACAACCGGTTGGCGATTACCGCTGCTGTGCGCGAAGCTTTGTTTGCTAAGCCTGAAGAATTTGACCCTCGTCACTTCCTGAAGCCTTCCATTAAATACATGCAAGCAGTTTGTGCCGAACGTTACAATGCTTTCTGGTCTGCTGGCAAAGCTAGCAAAATCAAGACTATGTCTTTGGATGATTTTGCAGCTAAATATGCTAAGGGCGAAATCAAAGGACCTAAAACTACTGTCTCTGTGTAGTTTTAACTGATGACTGAAAGAATTCCCTGGCTAGTTCCGGGGATTCTTTTTGGGTCTTTTCCAGACTGGAAGTTTGCCTGTATCCTGGTTATTAATACAAAAATTTGAAATATTCCCTTATCCTGTAATACTATGTCTTTCTTTCGTCCGTTTATTTCTTTTCTATTAGTCTGTGTGACTGTTCTGCTGGTCAGTTGTAGTGATGGCTCTCAAGTGAAAGCTCCTACCTACTCTGATGCCCAGCTGGCTCAGATTCAGCTGGCTAGCAAAGGGGTTGCCACTTTGGAAGGTCGTTTATCAGAATTGTCGGACTTGATCGATAAAAAAGATTGGAATAATGTCCGGTCTTTTATTCATGGTCCTTTAGGTGAATTGCGTACCCGCATGGTTGGTGTTTCTCGTGAGCTTCTGCCAGCGCAACGCCAGCAAGCTCTACAAGTAGGCAAAGAAATATTTGTACATCTCAATAAAATTGATGCTGCTGCTGCTGATAATAACCAGCAGTTAGCGGCATTGAATTACAGCGAAGCGCTGAAGGATTTTGCGGCTTTTGATAATTTGCTGCCAGAATTTCCTAAAAATAATGCAGCAGATGCAGCCTAAAGGTTAGAATTTTTAATTTAATTGCTGGAAAGAGGGTCATCACCCTCTTTTTTTGTTCTTTACAAACTTGGATTTGGATTACTATATTGGCGTTGCGATCGAACAGCTAAAAACAGCACGGCAAAGGTAAATATCCCAGCGATATACAGAGGATAAGCATAGCTGGCATAACTATGGGTGCTAACTGCTATGCCAGTTTCTTTAGCAATTTTTTCGGCTGCTGTAATAGTCTTTTGATCGATCAGTAAAGCGGCTAAGATCGGACCAATGGCATTAGAAATACTCAAATAAGCCGCATTCACACCGGAAGTCATGCCTTGCTCCGAGGGCTTGGTATTGATCGAAATCAGGGTGCTGATCATCGGCTGTACCAGGGAGTTGAAGATGGAAAAGACCAAACTTACAGCTACAAAATAAATAATATGGGGAATTACTGGCATCAGAGCAAAGCAAGCACTGCGAAAAAATAACCCCAAAAACATAATCCGCGTGGTGCTGAGCCTTTTGGTTAGAAATTTAATTCCTTGGGTTTGCATCAAAACTCCTAATACCCCAAAGCTAAAAAATAAGAGGCTAATCGAAGAAATATCTTGACCCAGCACTTTGAGATAATAAGGCTGAAAGGCAAACGTAAACATCGAAAAAGTAGTACCGGTCAAAAAAGTTACAATCAGCAGTATCCCTACGCCGGGAGTGGCTAAACTAGAAATAATATTTTTGAGCCCCAAATCAAAAACAGCACCTTGTGGAGTAGCAGCTTTCAGCGTTTCCGGCAGCCATCCGATCGTGAGGATGAGGGCAATGGTAGCCAAAATAGAAGAGGCCAAAAAAGGCGCTCCGATCGATATCTTGGTGGCGTAGAAACTAATTAATGGCCCCATTACAAAACCCACCCCCAGGGAAGCCCCAAACAGCCCAAAAGCC
>JAGVCD010000012.1 GCA_020059425.1 Chamaesiphon sp.
GACGACTTTGATACTGAGGGCAATGATCGTGATAATTATGACAACAGCGGCGATAATGCGTTCGATAGTTGGTTTCATATTTTTAAATCCTTTTAACAAAATTTGGGGCAACGATAGCTAGCACCTCTAACACTTCTGGCACGGTCAACGGTGGATCATTCAGGTCACGAGCCTGTTCACTCAGAATTTCCATCAAGAGTGCGGAGTTCAAGTAAAATAGATGGGTGAGAAATTCGTCTGGGGTTTGAGCCTCAATAGCAAAGGGTTCAAGTGCTGTTTTGGGGAAGTCTTTAATGTTGTTGGTTACGATGACCTGAGATCGAGACATCACAGCCGCAGCTAATACATGGCGGTCTTTCTTGTCATTGGTCATCGATGGAATCAGGACTTCAAAGCCTCGGACGTTGGCTTCTGGAAAAAAATTGTCCATTTGATCTATGAGATCTTGAGCGCTTTCGGGGCTGGTCATTTCTCTTTTGACCAGATTACGCCTTACTTCGTCTAAGATTTCATCGCTCCAATGCAGTCTGTACATGCCCTTTTCGACTGCGCGTAGTAGGGTGTCTCGCAGGGTAGCCGGGATTAGTACACAGGCATCTAAAACTACTCCAAAAGATGACATTTTATTCGCCTGGTGCTTGCTGGTCTTCGGGGGTATTGGCTGCTTTAGTGTACAGTCCTAGCTTTTGGCTTTTCTTGGTCATTTGCGATAAGCCCTCCCGTCGTTTGGCATCTCGATCGTTTTTATAATTCATCAAATCGCCAAAACGGATACGGCGATGGGTTCCAACTTTGGTATGGGGAATAGCTTGGGCTTCGAGGAGTTCTACTAAGTATTGGCGGGAGACATTGAGGATATCGGCGGCTTCTTGGGTGGTGAGTTCTTTGTGGATGGGGACGATCGTGACACTGTTACCTTGGAGCAGTTCGTGTACCATCTGGCGCAGCAGGTTAAGGACTGGCTGAGGAAGATCGATCGCCTCGCCGGATATGCTAATTAGTTGGGAGCTGACGGTGGATGGTTCTAAATGTTCAAGTAAGTCTTCTAGTTTGATCAGGTTGGGTCGATCTTCTTCTCGGGCTGTAATTGGTTGATGGTCTAGGATGGCTAGTGGCATTAGGATTTTCTCCGCATGACTTTTAAATTTGCCTCAAAGTACTAGCTTATCAAGGTAAACGCTATAAACGCAAGTAAAGTACTTTAACTGGCCACCGTAACAAACATGATGCCAAAATTAGCATTATTTAAAGATAAATACTGTCCGGTTTGAGTTTACTGTGTATGTCCTCCAAGTCTTCCAAAAGAAGTCGAAAAGTGGCATAGCGACTCCCAAGCAAGATATCGAGTTGGTGGAGCAAAGGCTCAAAGCTGCTCTTGAACATCATCAGGCTAATTATGACAACCAACCAAGCTCTAACTGAAGATTTAGAAAACACTGTAACTCATAGCAGTGACAATGTTTAAGCTGATTTGGAATATGAGAACCCAGAGGAAATGTTGCTCAAAGCACATTTGGTGATGCTATTGAGTAAGGCGATTAAAGCCAAGGGTTTAAATCAGTATCAAGCTGCTGAAGTATTGGGGATAGATCAACCGAAGGTGTCGGCTTTGGTCAGGGGTCAATTTCGGGGGTATTCGTTGGAAAGGTTATTCAAGTTTTTGAATGCTCTTGATCTTGATGTGGAGGTCAATGTTAAATCTAAGCCCAAGGAACGAGAGCGTAGTTATACCACCGTAGGAAGCATTAATTTAGTCAACTTGAAGAAGACTGTGAACATTATCCAGTGACACTTTACGTAAAACTGAGCCAACAAGAGTTGATTGATCGCTTTGTTTGCAACAAAGGTGATCAATTCACTGCGCAACAAGCTTGGCTTTAGAGAAGAAAGTATTTGATTTCAGACTTTTGCGTTGTTGAAAGTCTGAAATCAAATAAAGGTGGGATCGGCATTTCTCCCTAGTACTTAGTTGTAAGATCTAGCACAACCGATCAACCTCTATATAAAAACAGTAAAATTGTATGAGTATTATCCAGGAACATCATCACTATCGTGGCGAATTTCCATTCTTGTGCGACCCTCACTGCGCATTTCCATGCGAGCTGGGGGATTTGGAGTCTTTGGCGGTATCTTAGGTTGTGAAGCTGATGTTGGTGTGACTGGTTTGGATGGTGTTTCACCAGTACTTTCGTTGTTTTGACTATTTACCATGATTAATTCAGATTACAATAATGCTAAACTAGCATACGAATACACAAAAGTCATCTGGGATAGGATCAACTCCAGCTATGATGTTGTTACGACTAAGCTGACAACAAGCCTGGGATTCAGCGGACTACTTTTAAGATTTGCGGCAGATCTATCCGACTCATCATGGCTGATTCATATCAAAATAGGAATCTGTATCCTGTTAACCGGAGCAGTCATTTTTTGTGGAATAGGGCTATATCCCATTGGCACAGGAGAAGATGTAGTAGAACCAGAAACGTACTTAGAAGATAAGACAGGAGAAATATATGGTTTATCGGAAGAGATGAGCTATCTTTATATTGCAAGAGGACTAAGTTACTCCACAAAAAAAATAGAAGAGAATAGGCGCTTTAGAGTGAAATGCCTTAGCTTTGTTACTTACTTTCTAGGCATCGCAGTAATAGGCTTTGCCACAAGCATTATAGGTAAGGCCGTAATATCAAGCAGAATTTCCTAGAAAAAATACCTCTCTAATGGTCATTCTACCCAGCGCTACTGGCTTATCTTGTACCGACCCCATATTGAAGACCGAAAATAGCTCTGATTCAGATCAGCGATAGTTGCATTCTATTTTTGCCAAGAGACGCATTTTAATTCACAAACTTTCCTTTCATAGATTATTACCTGCACGCATTTTGTAAGCAAACCAATACCGAGAGCCAATGGCTACCACATCTTGCTCAAACTCAAGACAAAACCGGGCATGACATCATTGCAATCGATCGAACCCGGAGCCTCCAACATATCCACCTCTCGCCCTGGCCGATAAACCTCCAGCTGCCTATTCTTTGGATTAACCAACAAACCC
>JAGVCD010000011.1 GCA_020059425.1 Chamaesiphon sp.
AAAAATAAAGAAGGAGAGATATTTAGCCTATCCCTCCTTCTTTTGATTTAATCAACTGTCACTATGTCAAAACATCTGGGCTAATTAATTAAGTCAAATTTTTAGCAGCTTTCACTGTTGACAAACGAGCTTTAATCAACAGTAAATTAGCTTGTTCGATGTTGACATTGAAAGGTACAACCTTAATCTCGCCACCAACAGAACTTTCAGATACACCCGGTGCAGCTAAGGCAACTACGGCTTGTTTCAACAGTTCTGGCTTGATGTCTTTAGCGGAAACCAGTTTGTACTGAACATGGGTAACACCGGCATCGACTAACACCTGCTGCATAATTTCTGCTTCAGGTGTATTGTTACCAACTACCAATACCTGACTATTGAGTGGTAATGCCGAGATTTCTGCTAGCAACAGTAAGTTGGGTTTAACATCTAAAGCTATTACTTCTTGAATAGCACTGGCTTGCTTTTTCACGGCATCTAGGTGCTGGCCTAGGGTAATAATTAAATCAGCATCCCCAAAATCCTTATTATCTTGAGTAGCGGATAGTTCCACCAAAGCTGGTTCAATACCTAGTTCAGATTGCAGAACTGTGAAAAGTTTTGGAGAATGTTGCAACCTGTCTACAAAAGCGACCTTGACAGTTTGCACTTGTCTTTGGCTAACCATTACAGCTTGAGCATAAGCAGCCGATCCAAAAGCAGAGGCGGTCATACCCAAGCTACTCGCGGAACTAAAAGCTTTTTCTAAGTGTTCGTAGACCTGACGGTAAGTAACAATGCTTTGCACGTTTTGAGTATTAGCGACAAAAGTGCCTTTACCGCGCTGAGCCATTAAGTAGCTAGCCACAATCAGGTCGTTGTAAACAGCTGCGATCGTGTTGTGGTTAACGCTCAACTGCTTTGCCAACTGAGTAACTGTCGGTAGGGCATCTCCAGCATGGAGAACACCGACAGCAATTAGAAGTTTAATCTGTTCTGCAATTTGGGAATTAATTGTGATCGGCACATGCGGATCAACGGAAATCGGAAGAGTATTAGAATCTGGGAAAACCATATTTTTTAGGAGCGAAGTTATTTTTGTTACTTTAGCAGTTCATATCATCTACTGAATTAAATATCAGCTAAATGACAAAGCATATCAGCTAAATGAAAAGGGAGGTAGTGACCAGGATCACATCTGGAAAATTTAATTTAGCCAGAGTAATTAATTTAGGGACAGTTTTGTTTTGTCCATTAGCCAAACACATCGCAACATCTACTACAAATAAAATCAAGTAGAAGCCACTAGCAGATAAATATTGGGGTTGGGATGAGCAGATTATTTGTGTTACAAACACTAAAGGTTACTGAGTAACCTTAACATTTTGTATGTAGTAAGATTGATACTTATATATACTACAGTATCCACAACGATCTTTCGACAGTTACCTAGAAAACACAAATCAGCGAGATTATATTATAGGTAACTAGAGGTAGAAACTAAGGTGATGCACGTCACGATAGCTAACTATGTCCAGAGTGAATATTTATTAGTCAAGTAAGATATTGTCTTACCTTTATTATATTATATCCAACAAAGTACTAATATACGAGGGTAACCAGAAAACAATCCACCAAAGCACATTACTATTTATGCCAACCAGCATAAACAGCCAAACGGCCTAATTCATCTTCAATGCGAAGTAAGCGATTGTACTTAGCTACCCGTTCGCTCCGACACAAAGAACCGGTTTTAATTTGGCCAGCCCGGGTTGCTACCGACAAATCGGCAATGGTAGTATCTTCGGTTTCACCAGAACGATGGCTAATGATCGATCGATAGCCGTTGCGAGTACCGAGATCGATCGTCGCCAAGGTTTCTGTCAAAGTGCCAATTTGATTAAGTTTAATTAAAATCGAGTTGGCTGCCGACTTTTCAATACCTTCTTGCAAGCGCGTGACATTGGTAACAAATAAATCGTCACCCACTAATTGAACATCTTTACCAATTTTTTGGGTGAGAGCTTGCCAGTTAGCCCAATCATCTTCGTGCAAACCATCTTCGATCGAGACGATCGGATACTTACTAGTCAGACCTGCTAAATAGTCGATAAATTCCGCCGGGCTATGTTCAGCGCCATCGTAACGGTAATTGCCGTTCACATAAAATTCACTGGCGGCCACATCCAGCGCCAAAGCAATCTGTTCGCCTGGTTTGTAACCAGCTTTTTCGATGGCGGATACTAACAAATCCAAAGCCATTTGATTAGAAGCTAGATTGGGGGCGAAACCGCCTTCGTCGCCCACTCCAGTCAACAAACCTTGACTGTCTAGGACTTTACTTAAAGACGCAAAAACTTCCGCGCCCCAGCGCAGCGCTTCCCGAAAAGTAGGCGCACCCACGGGCACGATCATGAATTCTTGAAAATCAACATTGTTAGCCGCGTGAGCACCGCCATTGATCAAATTCATCAGCGGGGTGGGGAGCAAGCTGGCCATCGGGCCACCTAAATAGCGATAGAGCGGCACTCCCAGCGCCTGCGCCACGGCTTTGGCATTAGCCAAAGACACCGCCAAAATAGCATTGGCACCCAAATTAGTTTTATTAGGAGAACCGTCTAGATCAATCATGGCTTGATCGATCGACTGCTGATCAAAGGCATTCATTCCTTCTAGAGCCGGGGCAATTTTATCGTTAACGTTGGCCACTGCCTGCAAAACGCCCTTACCGCCATAACGCTGAGCATCTTCATCGCGCAGTTCATGGGCTTCAAAACTACCGGTAGAAGCGCCACTGGGTACCTGTGCTATCCCAAAACCACCGTTGACTAAATACACTTCCGCTTCGATGGTCGGTTTGCCCCGAGAATCTAGGATTTCCCG
>JAGVCD010000229.1 GCA_020059425.1 Chamaesiphon sp.
GAAAGGCTTGCCCTTTGGTGATATGCCCATTGCCGGGACGATTTCCAACGACGGGAAATTGACGTTCGCCGGTAAAGCGCGGGGTATGAAGTTTAGCTTTGCGGGAACGCTCACACGGAAAACCATGAAAGGAGCCGCCGATCTCCCGATCGAGCGCAAAAACTGGACAGCAACTAAATAAGCTGATGCCATCGATCGCTATAAATACCACCGAGCAAACTTGACGCTTTCCTCAATCCAGCTCTATGATTGAAGAATAGTTGCTTCCTTATTTATGGCTCGCCCTCCCAAAATTACTAACGAAGAAATTCTGGCAGCAGCGCGGCAAGTTTTTTTAGAACACGGCATCAATGGTTCCACCTTAGAG
This sequence comes from Chamaesiphon sp., assembly GCA_020059425.1. The sequence continues at coordinate 368 of JAGVCD010000229.1, forward strand.
ATCGCCGAAAAGGCGGGCATTTCAGAAGCATCAATCTTCAAACGATTTACCACCAAGCAAGCTTTATTTTTAGCAGCGATCGGCATATCCCAAACACCCCCATACGCCAAAATCTTGTCTAATCAGGCACCGACCGCCGAGATCCGCTCAGAACTGACGGAGATTTGCAATCAGATGCTGGAATTTTATCAAGAAGTGATGCCCCAAGTAGTCATGATGATGACCCAGACTAAATCATCCTTGCCGCCGCTGGTCCCACCACCGCTGCGTGATACTCAGTTATTTGTGGGATATCTGGATCAGGCCATCGCCCAAGGTTATTTGAAACCCTGTGATTCAATGACTCTTGCTCATACCATCGTCGGTGCGGTTCAGAACTATTCCATGATTAATACTCTCAAGCACAAAATTCCATTTCCGCTACCGATTCTGATGCCCAAGCTCAACAAACTGAAATCGATCGAACCCACAACTTTTATCGAGAATCTCATGGAAACATTATGGGTAGGTCTTGCCCCAGATTAATCGTTACTAATCAATATTTTTTGGCTAATTAATAAGTAAGCACTCACATGCTAATACCAGAGGCAAAATGTTAACGAAACCTCCCACCCCCGAGCAACTTCAGCGCCCAACAGATGCGGAACAGCAGCCCTTGGCTGGAGAAGCAGATAAATCGCCACCAGCCCGACGATTTCAATGGAAGTGGCTGCGGTTTGCCATTCCCCTGCTGCTCGTAGGATTAGGTGCGGCTGGCGGAGGGCAGAGAGTAAGGCAATTCCTACCGTTCGGGAAATCTAGCACCAAGCCACTCACCCAGCTGGTGGAGCGAAAAACAGTGCCTAGCAGTATCACCGCCAATGGCAACATCAAAGCTGATCGATCGATTAACCTTAGTCCTAAAACGGCGGGCATCATTAAATCATTGTTGGTCAAAGAAGGCGATCGGGTGCGCCGAGGACAGGTCATAGCGCTGATGGACGATGCTAATTTGCGGGGGCAGTTAATTCAATTCCAAGGACAACTCGCCCAGCAACAGGCCAATCTGCAACGTTTACAGGCCGGAAACCGCCCGGAAGATATTGCCAAAGCCGCTGCTCAACTAGCCGAGGCCAAAGCTAATCTGCAACAACTACAGGCCGGGAACCGTCCAGAAGATATTGCCAGAGCTGCCGCCCAACTGGCCGAAGCTAAAGCTAATCTGCAACAACTACAAGCCGGAAATCGTCCACAGGAAATTGCTCAATTTTCAGCGAAGTTGCAACAGTCCAAAGCTACTCTGAAGCAACGGGAGAGCGATTGGCGACGGTACCAACAACTATACAAAGAAGGGGCAATTGCTGGGCAAACCCTAGAGCAAAAACGCGCCGATCGGGATGTGGCGAACAACCAAGTACTAGAAGCCCAACAGGGGTTAGCCCTGCAAAAAGCGGGCACTAGGCCAGAACAGATTGCCCAAGCCCAAGCCAAGGTGGAACAACAGGTTCAGAACCTGGCACTCCTCAAGGCTGGTAATCGATCGGAGCAAATTGCTCAAGCCGCCGCCAAGGTAGAACAACAGGTGCAAACCCTCGCTGCCCTCAAAGCCGGTAATCGAGCTGAAGATATTTCCCAAGCTCGGGCGCAGGTGCAAGCGGCGCAAGGCTCTCTGCGCACCATCCAAGAACAATTCAAAGAGACTCAGGTAGTGGCTCCCTTTGATGGCATTGTGTTAGAAAAATTTGCTGATGTGGGAGCTTTTGTCAGTCCTTCGATGGGCGGTGGTAGCGGATCAGCGGCATCTTCCTCATCTATTTTGACCCTGACCAGTGATCGACTGCAAGTAGTGGTGAATATTTCCGAATCCCAAATTGCCAAAGTCAAATTAGGTCAAGTGGTAACTATTAAAGCTGATGCCTTTCCGGGAGAGCAATTCACTGGCCGGGTCGAGCAACTATCGCCCCAGGCAAAGGCAGCGCAAAATGTGACCAGTGTAGAAGTACGGGTAGCGATCGATCTCGCTGGTGCCAGCAAGTTACGGGCGGGGCTGAATGTGGAAGCCCAGTTTGCGGTGGGGCAGCTAGAGAATGTGCTGTTAGTACCCAATGCTGCCGTAGTCAAACAGACCGAGGGGTCAGGGGTCTATGTCTGGGGTAGCGATAATAAATCGGTGTTTAGACCGATTCAAACCGGTACGACGGTTGGTAAGCAAACAGAGGTGAAATCAGGGTTACAAGGGGATGAGCAGGTATTACTGAGTCCGCCAGCGGAGCAAAAACCAGCTGGGGGCATGAAGTTTCCACCAGCACCATAGTAGTTATTATCGATCTTGAGCAATAACTACTTTGAATACACTCATTTGCTGGACTTCGTTGGGGATTCACCCACCACAAACGCAGTAAAGAAGATTTCTAGGCCATCCTCATCAACATTGAAATTAGTAAAAAAGCTAAATTGTATGGTTTTATTCAAGCAGCGTCACCATCGGGTTTCTCCCATAGAAATCGGGGAAATGGCGATCGAAGCCTTATGGAATAATAAGCTGCGCAGTGCGCTCACCATGTTGGGGGTGATCATTGGGATTTCTTCCACGATCGGGATTTCCTCGATCGGACAAGGAGTGCAAAAATCCACCGGAGATTCTATTCGGGGCTTGGGGACGGATGTCTTGCAAGTGATGGCCGGGGCAGCCAAGAGTGGTGGAGTCAGTCAAGGACAGGGTTCGGTCACCACCTTAACTTGGCAAGATGCCCAAGCGATCGCTGAACAGGCCCCCTCCGCCACGGTAGTGGCTGCTTTTCTCCAGCGCAATACTCAGGTGGTGTATGGTGAGAAAAATACTGCTACTACAGTTTATGGCACAGATTTAAACTATTCACAAGCGCGGAATACCTTTCCACAATCCGGGCGTTTTTTCAATACCGAAGAGCTAACCTCAGCAGCCTCAGTGGCCGTCATTGCCCCAACGGTGCAGAAGAAGTTGTTTCCAGGCAATGTTGACCCCCTCGGCGAAAAAATTCGGATTCAGGGTGAAATCTACGAAATAGTGGGGGTCATGGAAGTCAAAGGTGCCCAAGGACCACAGGATCGGGATGATGCGGTGTATATTCCTCTGACTAGTATGTCGGCGCGGGTGGTGGGTAATAATTCGCTGATGGGGATTTCTATTAATGGCATTTACATCAAAGGCAATGATGAATCACAGCTAGAAATCATCAAGTTCCAAGTAGCTAATATTCTGCGCTTGCGCCATAACATCGATTTACCGGATAACGATGATTTCAATATCACCAATCAAGCTGATATCCTGAAAACCTTTGATACCATTTTGGGTTTATTGACAACGATGATTGTGGCAGTTGCGGGGATTTCGCTGGTGGTAGGCGGCATCGGCATTGCCAATATCATGTTGGTTTCGGTGGTGGAAAGAACCAGAGAGATCGGAATCCGCAAGGCTTTAGGGGCAACAGATGGAGCAATTCTTACTCAATTCTTGGTGGAGTCGGTAGTAATTTCGATCGTGGGGGGATCGATCGGGATTCTGTTGGGCATCGGCATTACTTTCGCTTCCGCCAGTGCTTTTAAATTTGCTTTTATTATTTCGGGTAATGCGGTAGCCATCGGCTTCGGTCTATCAACAGCGGTTGGTTTAGCGGCGGGGGTGATTCCGGCGCGGAATGCCGCCAAGTTAGATCCGATCGCGGCCTTACGGAGCGATTAATTAGGAGGAAAATTATGATTGCACTGGAAAATATCACCAAGAGTTATCGACTAGGGGAGGAAGATGTACCCATTCTCAAGGGCATTGATCTTCAGATCACGGCGGGGGAATACGTGTCGATCATGGGGGCTTCGGGTTCGGGCAAGTCTACACTGATGAATATTTTGGGTTGTCTCGATCGACCTACAACTGGCCACTATATTTTGGAGGAACGGGAGCTAACGAGTTTAGATGGGGCGGAGTTAGCCTATATTCGCAATCAGCGGCTGGGGTTTGTGTTTCAGCAGTTTAATTTGCTGCCGCGATCGACCGCCCTGGAAAATGTGATGCTGCCAATGGTGTATGGAGGAGTACCCAAGGGTGAAAGACGATCGCGGGCAGCAGCGGCGTTGGTGCGAGTGGGGTTAGGCGATCGATTGATGAATCGGCCTAGTCAACTGTCAGGGGGTCAGCAGCAGCGGGTGGCGATTGCGCGGGCGTTGGTGAATGAACCGGCGTTGTTATTGGCGGATGAGCCGACGGGGGCGTTAGATTCGCAAACTTCACAGGATGTGATGAGCTTGTTTGAGGATCTGCATCAGCAGGGAATTACGATTGTAGTTATTACCCATGAGGCGGAGGTGGCAGCGCAGACTCGCCGCAAAATTCGTATTCAGGATGGGCTGATTGTTGAGTAGGAGCATAGATTTAATAACATCCAAAATTCATTTTCTGTAAAAATAGGACTGAGACGGGACAATCAAGCTTCCAACCCTTTTTCTTGTAATTTTCCGGTGTATGAATGGATTACCGAAATCCTGTATTCCTATCTTAGTATGCTTTTCTATCTTCTATCTAACGGAGTCAGTCCCCATCCATTAATTCAAACGTGGCATCTTTCGCTTTAGTTATCAACTGATGTATTTCTGAGCAAAGTATCTGCAATGGTTTAAATTTCATAGTAAGTGAAGATTATTAGCTTTTTCAGCTTGATCATCTTCCCTAAAGGTAGCTTTGGCCGATCCTTAGCTACCTTTGACTTTTTTGGTTAGTTTAAACTCCAGTCTTTAATATCCAGAACTCACGTTAGTTAATAGCGAGCAACACCATCTTCCCTTGCCGCTTTTTGCACCGCTGCCGTCACTGCCGTCACCACCCGCTTATCAAAAACCGAAGGAATAATATATTCTGCACTCAGTTCATTCGGATTGACCAA
>JAGVCD010000207.1 GCA_020059425.1 Chamaesiphon sp.
ATATCAATCTAACTCAATTGCTAGGTAGAGAAAATTCAGAGGAATAGCATGGATTATAAATATATTCAAGAAACGATCGATCATTTCAAGCTGGCGATCGAACGCCTCGAAGAAATTACCCCCGACTCCCACGAGTTAACCGGCATCGCTGTAGCCGATGAAGTGCAAGAACATGTCCGTCGCGCCATGGCCGCTCTCAGCGCCGCTGTAAATCCCCAGCTACCCCACAATTTATCCAGCAATATCCTCAAGCAGCTGGAAGAGTACAACATTCCCTTAGATGACCTGGAAGTACGGGTAGCTTTGGCTAACTATCATCCCAGCCAAATTGTGGGAGTTTTAAACGAAATTAATAACCGATACGCAGAAATCCGTCGCCGCCGGGAATACTTTTTAGTAAGACTGCCCGAACAGCAGATCGAAGAACTGGGTTCACGCTTGCCTTTACTTGAGGCCAGTGACTTTGAGTGGTCAGAACCACCCACCTCGCCCGAAACCCTAGCCGCTCTCAAGCGCAAATACAAGATCGATCGGCTGAAATCTCACCAGCCAACTGCGAATATCTTCAGTCAAATTGATGCCGCTCAACAAGCTTGGGCAGCAGCTAACCCCCCAGAGCCGCCTCCTCCCTAAAAATATCACCCAAATTATTAGTCCTTAAATATGTCCTGGAAAATTGCGATCGCTCTCGTACTGGCCACCGCCACCGTCGCCCAGGCGGAAAATCCCAACCATTTACAGCAGTTACTCTCTACTAAAGAATGTCCTAAGTGCAATTTGGCTAGTGCCGGATTGGTAACAAACAACTTGGCCGGGGCGAATTTGCAACAGGCTAACTTGGTGGGAGCGAACTTGAGTCAGGCCAACTTAAGCGGTGCAAATTTGCGTGGGGCTAATTTAACCGGTACCTCTTTATATGGAGCAGATTTAACTGGCGCAGACTTAACGGGCGCAAACCTTACCAACACCGACTTGCGAGAAGCTTATTTGGCAGGGGCAAAATTGGGAGGTGTGAACTTACAAACCGCCTATGTGCAAGGGACGATCGGACTCACTAGTGCCGCTGGTACTGCTAGAGATTTTTATAAATGGGGCTATATTGAGGCTCAAAACAACAACCAGCAGGGGGCGATCGCTCACTTCAATCAAGCTTTGCAATTAGAACCGCAGTTGGCGGGGGCTTATTTTGGCCGAGCCTTAGCGCGGTTTAAGCTCCAAGATGATGCTGGCGCGGCACTTGATGCCACCAAAGCGGGTCAATTGTACAAAGCGCAAGGCGATCCAACTGGGGTATTGGCCACTCAGAATTTTGTGAAGTCGATCGAACTAGCTCGGCAGCCGACTAAACCGAGTGAGGGCGGCGGGGGTAGTTTCTTTGATGTGATCACTGGTGTGGGCTCAACACTACTGGGACTGTTTTAGCCTTAAACTTAGAATCGCTAATGAGATGTTGATATATGCTTCCTGCCAAAACACCTACCGAAACAAATAGCTTTAAAGGCTTATTGCATAATCGATCGTTTATGTGGCTGTGGGCAGGACAAGCCTTGTCGCAAGTTGCCGATAAAATTCTAATTGTTTTTTCCATCTCGCTGTTATCCACTTACCGGATTCCAGCTAGTCTAGCGGCTTCTTCCAGTTCAGCTATTCTGATTGCCACTACGATTCCGGCGATTGTCTTTGGGGCAGCTGCCGGAATTTTTGTAGACAGGTATCTCAAGCAGCGGATTATGGTGCTTTCCAATCTGTTGCGGGCGGCTCTAGTGATATCGATCGTTCTTTTGCCCAAAGAATTGGTACTGCTGTTACTAGTAATATTTGCGATTTCTACAGTTACTCAAGTCTTCACGCCAGCGGAGCAGTCAATCACGCCATTAGTAGTAAAGCCAGAGCATCTACTTACCGCTAATTCCCTTTCTACCATTACACTCCTCGGTTCGGTGGTAGTAGGTTTTCCGATTGGAGGATGGCTGGTTAAGCAAAACTTTGGTAACTTTGGCCATGCCATCTTTCTAGGCAGCGTCTACTTATGCGCGGCTCTTTGTTGCCAGATGATGCAGTCTCGGGAAGTCTTACCCCAGCACGTTGGCCCCAAAAGTTATAACCCCATCCCAGAGTTTATGGATGGGATTCGTTACCTTAAAAGTAATCGGTTGATTCAGCAAGCTATGATTCAACTCACTATTTTGTTCTCAACTATTACAGCTCTGCAGGTACTATCAATCAAGCTAGTAGTTGAAATGGGGCTAGATGAAACCCAGTTTAGTCTGTTAGTGTCAGCCACTGGAGCGGGTTTGATGATTGGCGCAGCAATGCTTGGAACTTGGGGGAATCGTTTACGTAACCAACCTTTACCTGTAGTGGGTTTCAGTATTATTACCTTGATGTTGGTTGGTTATATCTTGTTCAAACAGCTATGGTCATCAATATTTATTAGTGTGATACTGGGTTTTGGCGCGTCTCTAATCGCAGTGCCGATGCAAACTCTCATCCAAGAAAAAACACCTGAATCAATGCGGGGTAAAGTATTTGGCTTTCAAAACAACGCTGTAAATGTTGCTCTTAGCTTGCCGTTAGCCATTTCTGGTCCTTTAGCTGATCGCTTTGGTCTGAATGCGATACTGATTGGGATGAGTCTAGCGATCGCTGGTGCGGGTATTTGGGTCTGGCGGAATAACCGTCACATCCAGCCAGATATTGGCTAGAATGTGTGTAACTTATCACAGAGTCGATCAATAATCGGACGTTAAAAAGTACTAGAATAATTAGCTACTTATCCAGTTGCATTCGTCACTTTTTCGCTCTTCCCCATCAGCCGCCAACTTACGAGGTTCATTAGTGGTTTCCCAAATCTCGACTACCAGCACAACCGTTATCCCCATCCCCGCCCATGCTCCTAGCTCCAACGTGCGGACTGGAGCTTA
>JAGVCD010000010.1 GCA_020059425.1 Chamaesiphon sp.
ACCACCAAAAACACGCCCAAAAACAGCAACCAGCGTACACTCAGTTCGTCTTTGAGAGTTTGCCAAATAGTAGGTACAACAATATTAGAAATTGTCTCGGGTTCTGGTTCTACCGCGATAGGAGGCCGGATGGTAACGACCTGCTTTAACGGTAGTTTTTCACTCAGGCAAGTCTGCGCAATCTCCAAAATCTGCTTAGAATCAAGCATATCTGAGATCAGTAGCTGGTCTAAGATGGCTAAGAGCTGTGGATCGCGTGGATCAATTTGGAGCTCTAACCAAATTGATCTCGCAGAAGACTTAGACATATACCTGGAAAAAGAGGCTTCTTCCTATCTTCTACTAAATTCACCAAGAAAATCTAAAGACTTGTGATACTTTTATAATCGTCACAAGCTAATCCAGCCATATGCATAAACGTTCCTTCTATACTTACCTACTCCCTTCCCGCTCAAGAAATAGACATAGAGTTAACCCCAGAACTGTCTTAGCTAGCCCAACTACCTTCTCACTTAATGTCTAATTTTGCACTGGGAAGGGAGTAAGCATCTATTTTGTTTTCTTTATGATCGGATTCTAGGTTTCCATTTTCACCTTTAAGATGCAACCCAAATATTGATTCTCTGCCTAAATCAATTCAGGTTTACTTTGCCTTAGTTGGCAAGCTGGGTATGCCATTCCAATAACATGCTATGCTGGCGGGGGTTATTTCGATAAAGTGTTGTGACCGAGGAGCAAATTTATCATCGCAAAGAGTCTGCGAGTCAAACGGCTGCTGTGGCCAGACAACAAATAGACAGCCAAGAGATGTGGGGCGGACCAGCTAGACACACTTTCATGAGTGATATTCCCAAGGTTAAAGCTTATTCTCAAAAGTTTGATCGATCGACAGAACGAGGAATTGAATTTAGTACCACAGTGGAACCAGACCGATGTACCAGGCCAGGATTGGTCTATTGGTCTGGCGAAAGAGAGGGGGTGCGAAATGAAGATGAGTGGGCTAAGTGAAGTACAGATAAAATTTTGCAATCAACTTGAAGAGATTTGGATAGCTGATGAGTAATCCAACGCTACCAGGAACCCAACGGGTGCGGTTTGAAGAGGTGACACCGGCGCATACGATCGCGGCCTTTTTTGCTGGTAATTTGCAACCTCTCGTGACTCGTCTTCATCTGCCTGTATATGATGGCTATGATGATTTAGATGAAATTCAGTTTGTTTTTTTGACCTTGCCTTCAGGGCAAACTGTGACTTTGGGGCAGTATGCAGGTTCGCCACAAATTGGGGTGGATTTGTATCTAGATCTGAAGCTTCAAGAGCCTGTCTCGGTGGTGTTTGAAACTTGTAAGTATCTAGAAATTTCTCGCCAAGAAGTGGTGTGGTTTCATCCTGATTGGGAAGCAGAAATAGATAAGCTGTATGCTGAGCATAGCGAAATGGAGAAACGGCCAGATTTATCACAGGTTGATGAATCAGCTCAAGGCAATCAGTATGAACCGATCGATTGTTTTAATCATGCGTTGAGAATTTATACGAGAGAAGAGTTTCCTGAATACTGGGCAATGTTGCAACATAATCTTGGCTTGGCTTATGCCGATCGAACTCAGGGCGATCAAATAGAGAATTTAGAGAGATCGATCAAATGCTTTAAAAAGTCTCAAGAAATCTACACCCTCGAAGATTATCCAGGAAAGTGGAGAATAAATCAGCAAGATTTACACAAGTCTCGGAATTCACTAACAGAAAACTTGTTCAGAGACATCATCACTCTACCAACTCAGAAACGAAAAGCATATGGTGCAACGAATCTGGGTTATGCTAATCTTAGTGGTGCCAATCTGAGCCATGCCAACCTTAGTGGTGCCAATTTAAGCCATGCCAATTTTAGTGGCACCAACCTAAATCATTCCAATGTGAGCGGTTCCTACATATATACAATTGTTGGAACCAAGCTGATTCGTGCCAACTTAATTCATGCAGATGTAAATAATGCTCGATTAGGATTCAGTTCAAGAATTTTAAAATCTGTAAAAAAAGATTTGATTGAGCCAAGGACTATTATCGAGTATTCTTCAGATGATCGATCAGAATTTAAAAATTTAGTACCTTGCTAAATATGGTCAAGTATCAAAAACTTCAAAGCAAAATGGTAAATCCTTCCTGAGTAAAATGATGGTCGTGGGTCAGGATATTTTGAATTCCAGCCTGTTTCATCACTACCATCGAAACACAATCAGTGAGGCTGTATCCCTTGTCTAATCTCGATTGATACAGCGATAGTCCCGACTTAAATAATTCCTGGGTTTGCCAAACAACCTTAATATCCAATTCATCAAGACAAGACTGAATAATGCTACCAACCTCTTGTCTTACCTCCGAACGATACGAACTAAAATAGTTCAACACCTCAACCAGGACAAGCTCAGTCGTTATTAATTGGGCTGTTGTAAGCTGTTTTGTTACATCTATTACTCTTGATTTCCACTGATCCCGTTTGTCAATTCGAGCAACCCAATAGGCCGTATCTACAAAAATAATCATAGCTCCCGCTTAGGAGTGCCATACAAGTAGTGATCATGTTGGTAGGAACCATCTGTCGGCATGTTCTCCCAAACTTCATCAGGAAGCTTCGCCATAC
>JAGVCD010000434.1 GCA_020059425.1 Chamaesiphon sp.
ATGATTTAGCTATGGCCGTAGAAGCCAGTGTGGGAAAACGATATCTAGCTAAAGATTTCAAAGTGTCACGTTTTATATTTAATTCCACTTAGCCACTTAGTCACGGATAATTCGTCGTCCCTGAGCTTCTGCTTGCTGCCTAACCCCCAATCGTGACTGAACAGCTTGTTCTCCGGCGTGAAAAGGTGAATCACTTAATTTCCAACCTAGATTCGTCATGATCTACTCCTGATAATTGGGGTGAACTAAATTCCATCCATGTGAATGTAGCCAGGTAGTTGCTTAAATCGATCGATCCAGGCTAATACATGGGGATAAGCATCCAAATTAACTTTGCCATCCCGCGCCAGAGCCACATAAGGAAAAACAGCGACATCAGCAATAGTCGGATGCTCTAGCTCTAGCCAAGTGCGATTAGTAAAGTGCTGTTCTAACAAGGCCAAAATAAATTCTGATTTTTGGGTAGCTCGATCGATATTAATATTGGTCGCAGCACCAAATAAATGATAAAGCCTCGCATCCTCTGGCCCTTGGCGCACTTCTCCGGCAGTTGTCGATAACCATTTAACCACCAGACTCAAAGGAACAGCTTCTATGGGTAGCCACTGTTCTCCACCATACTGTCGTGCCAAATACACCAAAATTGCCTGAGCATCCGATACGATCGTTTTGCCATCTACTAATAATGGCACTTTGCCAAAGGGATTCATCGCCAAATATCCTGGTAACTTATGCTCACCCTTCAATAGATCTACTTTGATCCACTCATATTCTAGGTTGAGCAAAGATAGCATCAGACGGGCTTTGTGACTATTGCCCGAGATTTCATGGCCATATAGTTTAATCATAGTGTTTGTTGTTGTTGTGAATTGTGCTTATGAAACAGGTGTAGCTTAGAACTTATAGCTATTTGATAACCGGTTGGAATTCCTGAACGATCGGGAAATCTAGCACTGGTTGGGTGAGGTGCTTGGCATAGTTTAAAAATGTATACAGACCAATCACCCCTAAGATTTCTAGGATTGCTTTGTTGCTTAGTTCTTGATCGCGCAGTGCTTGCAATGTAGCGGCATCTACCTGACCACGATTATGCACCACGGCTTTGGTGAAGTTTAGCACCGCTTGGGCTTTGGGATCGCTGGATTCACCTTGCAGATTTGCTAGCAGTTCTGGGCGACTTAGCCCATATTGTTGACCAACAAATACATGGACAGCTACACAATATTCGCATTGATTGATGCCCGAGGTAAGCAAAGCAATTTGCTCTACCAAAGATGTTTCTAGATCACCACTATTAACCGCTTGATTGAGCGCCATCACCCCGGTCAAAAGCTGAGGAGCTGCTGCCAGCATTTTCATTAAATTGGGCGTACCACCAAAAGCAGTTTGCACAATCTCTAATGCAGCCTTGGCTTCGGTATTAGCGGTTTGGGGTTCGATCGGTTGGAAGTTATTCATGATAAATTTGAGGTTATTTTTTAAACAAACTGGTTGGTTTAATTCAAGTCTAAGAGTAAGCTGTCTGGCAACAGCTCCAGGAATCTTTATTGCACTAACGCCACAGCAGACTGGGCTAAATCTTTAATGAGCTGAGGATTGTTAACAGTCTTGGCCATCAAAATCGCTCCTTGCAAATAAGCAACAATAGACTGTGCCGCCTTGGCCGTATCGATACTGCGTCCAATTGACAATTCCTGCACAATTGGTTCGATCGCCTCTGCCCAGATCTGAAAAACCTGAGTAAGATAAGTTCTCACCCGTTCTTCTTGACCAGATAACTCTAGGGCTATATTGCCCACGAAGCAGCCTTTCACATGACCAAACTGCTGTTGCAGATTCTGGTTAGTTAAGAATGGTAGCTCAAAGATTTGCTCGATCTTTTGAGTTGCAGTTTTGGATGATTTAGCAATCTGCCGAAATTGTTGGGTTAAATCGCCAGCATAAACTTCCAGCGCGGCCAACACCATATCTACCTTAGAAGGAAAGATGTGATAGAGCGTGCTCTTGTTCACTTTGGCCTCAGCACAAATTTGGTTGGTACCAACGGCATGAAAACCATTGGTATAAAACAGGTGCAATGAGGTTTTGATGATTCGATCGCGGGGTGACAGGACAGCAGACATTAATAAGCACTGAACCAACTAGTTTGTTATATCATGAATCAAGCTTTGATGTCAACAATTGAGGTCGTGAATAAACATTGCTAGCCTGAAGTAAATACTGGGTGAAAAGTGCCGCCGCTTACTGAGTTTGGCTATCCCCCATCTCCTACTTTGTTTCTTTAATTGCTGTAAACGTTGCTTTTAATTTTTTCTGCATCATCGCTGGTTGGCGCACAGGTGAGATTTCCGCAGTTGTTGGGGTTACCGTCCAGTCATACTTCTGTAACAACGTCGAAAGAATAATTTTCATCTCCATTTTGGCCAGCTCCACACCCAGGCAACTATGCACACCACCACCAAAGCCAATTAAGGAGTAAGGCTGCTTTTGATCTTCCTCCCGTGGCGGCGCAAATCGATCGGGATCGAAGGAATCTGGAGCTTGGTAAATTTCGGGCAAGCGATGGGTCAACATTGGGAAAATAAAAACAAACCAACCAGCCGGAATCAAATAACCACCATATTCAATATCAGCTGTGGCCACCCGACTAATTACCCACGCTGGGGCATAGAGGCGTTCGCTTTCTTTAATAACATTAGTCATGTCGGGCAGTTGGCGCAGATGGCTCATGGCGATCGGATGATTCCCCATCACTTGTTGCTGCTCATCTCGCAATCTTTGTCGCCATTCAGCACTATTGCCTAGTTCAAACAACAACCAACTAATTAAACTCGATGTCGTGTCACCCCCAGCAAATAGTAGTCCGATCGCCTGATTAATTACCTGGGTTTCGGTAAATTTATTACCATCTTCATCAACTGTATTTAACAGTAAACTCAGTACATCCTGAGACTGTTCGAGATCGCCCCGGTTAGCTCTTTCGCGAATTACATTGCGAATATAATCCACAATATTGCGCCGAGCTGCTTGTCCTCGACCATAGAGAGTTAGGGGATTGTCCCATTTAACTACACTGTTGATACTATCAACGAGAGTCGTAAACCACTGGCTTACCTGCTCAATCTCTGCGGTCTTCTCGCTACCCAGAAAAATTTTGACGACGACAGCCATGGTGATTTTACGCAATTCGGTACTGAGATCGATCGTCCCGCGCTCGCCCCAATCGCTGGTCATATCGGTGACCACTGACTGAATCGTGTCAAAATACGAAGCTAAGGCCTGGTGCAGAAATACTGGCAAAATCAGCTTCCGACTAGTGCGATGCTGTGCCCCATCTTGTAGTAAAACAGTATCATTTGTAACGATAAATTCGATGAATTGATTGCCCAACCGTGATGATAGTTTATCGACTTCATCTTTTAACACCAGGCGGTTGGCGGCGGGGCCAACTAAACAAGCTGCTCTGTTAAATACTAGTGATGATGTTTTGAAAATATTTCCATGTTCGTGGTGCTTTTGCCAGTAAAATTCTTCTCGCTTTTGCAGAAAACCAATTAATTCACCAATGATTGGCAATCCATAGCTACCGGGCATCTTGTCAGCAGGCTTGAGTTTGTTAGTCATAATAGCAATTTATTCCAAACTGTGACATGATTAAGTTTATGAGCAAGTCCTCATCTTTGTCAAGCGACAAAACGCTCCGCCGTCAACCTCAGCAAAAGCGTGGACAGCGGCTAGATGCTGCTGGCTGCTGTTAAGTTAGAATGGACTCATAACCGTTTTTCTAATCCTTAGAGTAGGTCTTGACAATGCAATATCAAGTCTTTGTCCAAAACCCAGCCGACCATATCTTTATGGCTTCTATTGTTGGATTACCTAATGCGATTGCCGATGGGGTAACAGAACAAGAAGCGATCGATAAACTTAAAGCCATCCTAGATGCTCAGTTTAAGAACGGGAAAATGGTCACAATCAATATCAATTTACCTAGCGAAGAATCATCAGCAACAGGCGATCTCTGGATTGACAATATCGGCATTTTTCAAGATGATCCAACTTTTGATGATTTTTTATTGGAAGTAAATGCTTATCGCCATGAGGTCGATAAAAATGAGGCTCACCAATGACTCTGCATGTCATGGACACTGATATATTGAGTCTTTATCAACGAAATCATCCCCAGGTTTCTGCTCAGATTCGTCTCGCTCGACAAAATGGTATGAATCTGACAACGACGGTAGTCACAGTTGAAGAGCAATACGCTGGAAGATTAGCTCAGATTCAGAAAGCAAAAACCCCGGAGATTTTAATTGCAGCTTACGATCGACTCAACACCACATTTTCCCTATTCTCTCAGTTGAAAATTTTAGGATACGATCGTACTGCTGATGATTATTTTCGACGGTTTCGGCAACAGGGAATTCGAATTGGAACGCAAGATCTCCGCATTGCCTCAATTGCGCTAGCTCATAACGGCATTATTATTACTCGCAATCGTAAAGATTTTGGACCAGTACCTACACTAATCATTGAAGACTGGTCATTGTAGGAATAATCAGATGTCAACTACTAATTCTTTACGTCGTCAACCGCAGCAAAAGCGTGGACAGCAGCGGGTTGAAAAGATTTTAGTGGCCGCCGCCGAAGTCTTTGGTGAGGCCGGATTTGCAGCGGCTACTATCCAACAGATTGCCGATCGAGCCAACACTGCTGTCGGATCTATTTACCAATTCTTCCCCGATAAATTAGCAATTTTCCATGCTTTATTTACCAAGCATTTGCACCAAGTAGATCTCATTGAAACAGAATTTTTCAACACTGCTGTCGATGCCCCGATCGCCCAAAAAATTGATGCCTACCTAGATCCCTATATCAGCTACTTCGAGCAGCCAATTCCCCGCTGCATCTTGATTCAGGCTTATTTACAACCGATCGAAGGGCTAGCCGAATTAATGTCGGATTTACCTGCCCGAGCATTAGCCCAAATCGATAATCATGCCCATCTCTATCGCCAACGCAATCCAAATTTAACTGTAGCTAAAAGTCAATTACTGGCGGAAGTATTGCAACATATGTGTATCAGCTTATTCCTGCACGCCATGCAAAGCGATCGAGAGCATCGCCAAGAACTATATGCCGAGATTAAAAATGTCCTCTATGTCTATCTCAATCCCCACATTGGCGATGATCTATTAATTTCGCACAGTCAAAAGATGATATGTCCAGATTGCCAGAGCGATCGA
>JAGVCD010000009.1 GCA_020059425.1 Chamaesiphon sp.
GCCTACGCCAAGACTTTCGTGGATGATGTGGAATTTTCCCCTGAAGATGCCTGTCGATCGGATCCCGATTTTTTGTATGCCGTTTTGGAACGAGCGATCGCCTCTGGAGCCACTACAGTAAATATTCCCGATACCGTCGGTTACACCACACCCAGCGAGTTTGGGGCTTTAATTAAAGGCATTAAAGACAACGTGCCCAATATCGATCGAGCAGTCATTTCGGTGCATGGTCACAACGATTTAGGGTTAGCTGTTGCCAACTTTTTGGAATGTGTGAAAAATGGTGCTCGGCAATTGGAATGCACCATTAATGGCATCGGGGAACGGGCGGGGAATGCCGCCTTGGAAGAATTGGTGATGGCACTACATGTGCGGCGGCAATACTTTAATCCTTTTGTCGGCAGACCCATAAACTCCGAAGCATCCTTGACCAACATTGACACCCGCCAGATTCATAAAACCTCGCGAATGGTTTCTAGTTTGACCGGAATGTTGGTGCAGCCCAATAAAGCAATTGTGGGAGCCAATGCCTTTGCCCATGAATCCGGGATTCACCAGGATGGGGTACTGAAGAACAAGTTGACCTATGAAATTATGGATGCGCAATCGATCGGACTGACCGAGAATTCGATCGTCTTGGGCAAGTTATCGGGGCGCAATGCTTTCCGCACTCGGTTATTAGAGTTGGGTATTGAGTTATCGGAAAATGACTTGAACAAAGCTTTTTTGCGCTTTAAAGATGTCGCCGATAAGAAAAAAGACATTACCGATCGGGATTTGGAAGCGATCGTTAATGATGAGATTAAGCAAACGGTGGAAACTTTTGTGCTGGAGCGGGTGCAGGTTTCTTGTGGTGATAATACCCAACCTACGGCGACGGTGACGGTGCGGATGCCGGATGGTCAGGAGCTTACTGATGCGGCGATTGGTACTGGTCCGGTGGATGCGATCTATAAGGCGATCAATCGGGTGGTGCAGGTGCCGAATGAGTTGATTGAGTTTTCGGTGCAGTCGGTGACGGCGGGGATTGATGCTTTGGGTGAGGTGACGATTCGGCTGAAGTATCAGGATCGGACTTATTCTGGTTATGCGGCGAATACGGATATTGTAGTGGCTTCGGCACAGGCTTATGTAAATGCGCTGAATCGTTTGTATACGGCGAGTCATAAGTTGGATGAGGCGGCGCAAACAGCGCAGATGGTCTGATCGATTTACACGATAGCCAGAGATATTTGAAATTCCATAGCTTATTTCTCTGGTTATCGTTTTAGACTGTCAGTATCAAGTTGATCAACAACTGTCCCAAAGTATGACGCTACAATGAAGCTTATGAGGTTTGATTGGGATGAACGGAAGGCTGTCAGCAATCTATCAAAGCATGAAGTTTCATTTGATGAAGCAAAAACTGTTTTTGATGATCCGCTGTATGTTGACTTCTACGATCCAGATCACTCTGATGATGAGGAGCGCTACCTCATTATTGGAAAATCTAACCAAGGGCGGTTGTTAATTACGTCTTACACAGAAAGAGGAGAATCAATTCGTTTAATCAGCGCCAGGATTGTCACACGATCTGAGAGGAAAGTATATGAAGAAGGATAGTTCTGAGCTAGAAGATGAGATGCGGTCAGAATATGACTTAAGGAGTTTAAGGGTTCGGAAGTTTGGTGCTGGGCGTAAAAGTTTCGGCGGAGTTGTTGTGCGGCTAGAACCAGATGTGGCGGAGATGTTTCCTGATGCTGATGCGGTCAATGAAGCGTTACGGTTTTTGGTTAGGGTTACGCAGAGCCAGTCTTCTATATCTCAACAACAGCATAGTAAATCTGTGAATGTTGATTAAAAATTATTTCCCTAAGGGCGGGGTGAGGGAAAACTGAATTAATATAGCGATCGGCACTGGTCCGGTAGATGCGATTTATAAGGCGATCAATCGGGTGGTGCAGGTGCCGAATGAGTTGATTGAGTTCTCGGTGCAGTCGGTGACGGCGGGAATTGATGCTTTAGGTGAAGTGACGATTCGGTTACGGTATCAGGATCGGACTTATTCGGGTTATGCGGCAAATACGGATATTGTGGTGGCTTCGGCGCAGGCTTATGTGAATGCGCTGAATCGTTTGTATACGGCGAGTCATAAGTTGGATGAGGCGGCGCAAACAGCTCAGATGGTGTGAGATTAAGTATTGTTATACTAAATTTTATCTGTATAACAGGCTAATTAAGAGTATTAGGCTGATGGATTTTTATCTGATAGGTCTCTGGAAATATTAGGTAGAATGAATTCAGTCTAATTAGCTGACTTTTCCCGTTATCTTTTTGAGAGAAAAATCTGGCGGCAAGATCGAAGCTCACAACCCTTACTACTCGTTAAAAATCTAGTTCAACAGAGATTAATCTTGATTCTGGAAGTGCTTCTTAGCAAGAATTCTAGGACTTAGCAGGAAAAGTCAGGTCTAATTAGTAGTTGAATAGCTCTATCCCATATGATGAATATCAATACATCAACTCCTTTTAATGTCTAGGAGTATATATTATGAATAATATCCAGATAAGAGAAGTTGACAGTACTCTCAGTCAAGTTGTTCTAAAAGATATTCAGCACCTAAAGAAACACCTTAATGATATTCTCGTAATCTCAGATCAAATATCAATTGGAAATCTAATTAAAGAAACAGAGTTTTCTCTGGAACAAGCTAAAGACACCTCGAAAAATTATCAAGAAAAGTATCACATTTTTCATCAACTGACTCAATCTTGGTTTGATGCATGGAATCACTATAAGAATACTCCAGAGTTGATCGACCTAATCAGATTGATCAACCATATGACCGATTACTCCATCGCTTATTCTCACTTATGTCATAGTCTTTCTCTGATAAATGAAGGTAAAACAGGCGACCACAAAGCAGATCTTGAAAGAACTGTTTCAGGTTTTCTTTTGCTCTCTGGGATTATTGATGTTTTTATAGACTTCTTTTCAGTTTCAGAACTAGAGCAGATTTATGATGGTGCTAGAAATGCTATCTCTGTTTCTATCCGTAATGTAACAGAGTACTTCGAGAACGATTTAGAACTGTCAAATTTAATCACTCAACTTAGAGCTTATAGTAGCCTTATTGTACTAACAATCGAGAAGAACACTAATAAACTTGAGGAATTCAAACAGAGCACTAATATAATATTTGAAACAGAATCTAGCTCTCATTCTGATAAGTTAACAGCTAAGACTATGTCTACTACACATAAAGATAAGCAGTTACGACCATTCGGTCTGTGTGCTGGAGAGTTTGTCGTTCCTAAGGATTTCGATGCGCCTTTGCCAGAGGAGATTTTAAGTGCGTTCGAGGGTAGATGAAGATTCTGCTAGACACGCATATTTTCCTATGGTTCATCAGTGGCGATACCCAATTGTCAATCGATGTTCGGAATGTAATTCGAGATCCAAACAATGAGGTCTACCTGAGCGCAATTTCAGTTTGGGAAGCAATTGTCAAATATCAGTTGGGAAAACTACCTCTACCAGAGCATCCCGCAACATATTTACCCAAGCAGCGTGATCTTCATCAAATTGCTAGTCTTGCTCTTGATGAACGTAGTGTGATGCAATTGGCTAAATTACCCCTATTACATCGTGATCCATTTGACAGAATGCTTATCTGTCAAGCCTTGCAAGAGGGTCTAACAATTGCGACAGTAGATTCAGCAGTTCGTGCTTACTCAGTCAGCGTCATGTAGCAGCGCATCTCAACAATGCGTTGGAGCGGCGAATGAAGTCTATTCAGTTTGTTTTGGTTAATCTGTCGTCGCTCAACTTCACCATTCGACTGCTTAGTTAGTAGGTTGAGGCATAGCTGGGAAGAAAGCGGTAAGCGGCAGGGCAATTTCAATTAAATTGCTAAACTCTTGTAATAACAGATGCGAAGAGATTGCAAGGTGTACATTATGGAACAAACTCTGAGACGGCTCACCTGGTTTAACCACTTCAATCTCTACTTGCTTTCCACGCCCAAAGGTTTAGTTTTGGTGGATAGCGCCATGCCAGGAATGTTTGGTTGGTTGGTGAAGTCTTTGCGGCAAGTCGGAGTGGCACCAGAGCAATTAGCAGGTGTCGTTGTCACTCATTTTCATCTTGATCACGTTGGAACAGCGCTGGCATTGCAGCAGTGTGGAGTTCCTATGTATGCCTTAATGCAAGAGATTCCAATTCTTCTAGGAGAGGTGCCCCCTCCAGGATATGGTGGTGTCGCGGGAAAAATCATGTTGGCTGCTGAACAGCTTGTGTTTGGGAAGTTGGTCTTTCAGGGAGTTCAGCCGCTTGAACCTGGGCAAAAGCTGTTTAACTCAACTTGGCGAGTAGTCCCTGCACCTGGACACACTCCCGGGAGCTTAGCGCTCTTCAACGAAGAAAGCGGAGATTTGTTATCAGGGGATACTTTGGTGAATAATTTTGGTTGTCCAAGCGCAAATCATCCTTTGTTCGCGGCTGATTATCAAATGGCAATGCAGAGTGCTTTGAATCTATTAAAATTGGAGCCAAAGCAGATTCATCCTGGACACGGAAAACCACTACCATTATCGGCTTACTTTAAGGTACAAGAGCAGTTGGCTAGGAAACTGAGTAGATGATTGTTGATCGCAGTCGAACAAGTCGATGAAGCGGACAGACGAAGGATATCGATCAGATTCAAAGGGGGCTTTGCGTTAGAATCAATCTACAATGTCGCTATTTATATACCCATGAACTACCAAGACATAATAACCCTGTAACCTGGAAAACGTAGCGGAAAACCTTGTATTCGGGGAATGCGAATTACCGTCTATGATGTCTTGTCCTACCTGGCCTCTGGTATGACCCAAGATGAAATCCTACAAGACTTTCCGTACCTCACCGCCATTAGACTTCTTCAAAAATAAGAGAAATGGTCAGGAGAATCTAGCCTCAGCCCTTTATGGCTGAATTTTAGACATACTGCACCCTGAGTCGAACTAA
>JAGVCD010000008.1 GCA_020059425.1 Chamaesiphon sp.
ATTTAAACGCAGTTCCTCGGGGCAATAGCTTCAAGGCACTGCCAGTTGTAAACATTCGGACAGAATCAATTGGGAATGATCTGAGGATTCGATGGAATCGTGTGGCTCGAAAATATCAAATCTGGCCAGATTACACTGACACTCCTTTGAATGAATCAATTGAGCAATATTCGGTAGAGATTTACAATACTGGCGATCAGCTTATTCGGACGTTTACAGTCAATGCTGAAACTGTTTTATACACTGGAGTTAATCGATTAGCGGATCTTGGGTCTTTCACTACTGCGTTTTATGTCAAAATTTACCAAATAACGCCCGTGATTGGCCGTGGCTTTGAATCAAGGGCTAGTGTGCAATAGTAGGGTATGATAAACAAACGAATTATTTAAAACTATGACCGAAGTAATCAAACCCGACCCCAAGCCTGATACTAAGCCAGAAGTAATCAAGCCCGACCCCAAGCCTAATACTAAGCCAACCTCACCTTTTGCTGCAATTGTTTTTGATCCATCAAAAGAAAAACAGCGGAATAGTGTCTTGTCTTTTTTTGCCAAATTGCTTAGTGCTAAACAAACCCCCAGTCCATCGCCTTCGAGCTTGATCATAACTCAAATGCCAGTCTTAAATGAAGAGGGGCAATATCAGTCAGCGGGAGATCCTCTGGTGCTGAGGATTGGCGCAAACGTTGGAATTGAAAGTAATGCAGTTTTTGCGCTAATACATAGCAACAACTCAATAGTTAAAAAATATCTTGACAGCGGCTGCTTTAAAATCTTTCAGCCAATGGAGGGACGAGAAGGGTTGTGCTATGCTGATTACAACGAGGATGATGCCATCGAGCTAGTGTCAGCAACCTTGGCGCTATCTTTTTTGGATGAATGGATTGAAGGTGAGGATCGGTACCAAGTCAAAAGAATGTACGAAGCGGTGTCTACCGAAATCTCTCAGCAACTAGCCGATCGGCAAGACAGCTAACTAGTTGGGTCAAAGACCCATCAGCCTCCATCTACCAAATGTTAAATTAATTCAGGACACTATGACAAGCAATAATGGCTCCGCTCAAATGATGGTACAAGCAGCGGTAATTCGCGCTGAAGACCAAGAGGAAAAACCACTAAGATTTTGGCTTAATGCTCTATTGAGTCGAGATAATGTCGATCTGCCACTAGCTTCTGCAATTGCCCCAGCGGTTTTGAAGAAATTTGAAAATTATGACACCACCAAGATTGCTGGATACAAAGTCCCAGTTCTAAACGACGTGACTGCCGTTGAAGGTATTTTTTCGGATTGGCTAAGTGTAAAAATTTCTAATCAAGCCGGAGAAATGCGATCCCTGATCGGCGTTCTAAGCCGAGCCTTGCAGGAACAATTTCCAGAAAAATTCCCCGATCGGAAGAAAGCTAACGATAGCATTTACAAAATCATCAATGGTGATGGTGGTGTCGCTTACGATGGCTTTGTTGATCGTTACGTCGATGAAATTGCTAAAATCTACGAACTTAGCAACAAATCGATGTCTGCTCAAGCCCAAAACATGATGCTGGCTTGTTTCTTAATTGCCCACCGGGTGGATGCAGATATCAAGGTAAGCGATATCCTTTCACTGACTCGAACCGAGTTGGAAGAAATTGGTGACTTTTGGCGAAAGGAGGTTAACAAAGGTGTTGTGCCAGAGGCTCCCGAACCAACAAAAGAGCCAACTGAAACCAATCCGGTCAAGGCTGGGGTAATTGATGCTGAGGTAATCGAGATTGACGCCAAGGCAGTTACAGATGAGGGGGAGTCTTGCAAGGCTCCCGCAGAACCCTCCAAAGGTTCCCGTGGCTAGCTGTTCAAGCCGAATTATTTATTGGGACGGGCTTTGAAAGGTTTGACGAATTCAATTTCATGGGTAATACCATGGCTGAGATTCGTCGCTACCTTCAAGCCCTTCGGCAACGATCAAATGACGTCTCCGTCACAGGAGCTATGGGCTGTTTGATCTATATAAACAGCAATACGCCAAAAAGTGAAGACAAAATGACTGATTTTTCGGTTTTTTTGCCTTACAGGGCAGAGTATATTGAAGCTCAGCAGCAGCTTAACCAATCAAGAATTAGATTAACTACTGGCACCGCCAGAGTTATTTTGGCTCACAAAGAACTCTTTAGCAGCAAGGTCAATGGAGTTTATGGGCAAATCATGGAGGAGATTAAGCAAATTGCCAACTCTTGACACCGGCAAAGGCTGTATCTCAGCTTTTGCCGGTATTTTTTGACTTACAAATACAATGCCAACGATGATTGTTCCAATTGCAAGCAATAGTCCACCCCAGACCTGTATGCGAATTCCGTCTATTACTCCTCTTTGTCTAGCGGCATCTCTAACTAGAATCTCAACTTCCGTTTTTAACATTTGATAGTCTGGCTGGCTATTGTCTGCGCTGGAAACTTTTCCGGCCAGCCGCTGAAATTCACCACCAAGCTGGGACATTTTGTCTTTGACCGCATCAATGTCCCGATCATGTCCTTCGACAGCTTTTTCGATGTTACTCAGATTTGCAATTGCTTTAGTCAATTGATTGCTCAACTCGACCAGAAAGCTTATGTTACCTTGGCCTAGCTGCTGCTCCCGATCGTCCACTGTCGTCACCCTCTCTTCGTAGTCTATCTATGATACACCGAACAATTGTTCTTGCTTCCCGAAGGTGAGAGATTGCTTCCCTGATTTCGTTTTGAGTGTTCATAAGATTTTTTTCTATCAGTAGACATTGTTATCATGAACCTTTTAAAGGGTTTTTAGTCTTAAGCCTTTATTTAAGTTGTGAAAGAAAATTATCTTTTTGTTGCAATATTAACTTTTTTTCCGTAAAACCACTGCTTGGAGAGTGCCGTCCAACACCCCCAATTGGGCGGATCGCTGTTATTTAAGTACAAAAGAACTGGAACCTTCAGTCCGATCGCTAATGCTATGGTTCCCCACGTTCCACTTCCTCCTGCTGGTCGCCAGAGTTCGCAAGGAATAACTTCATCTGGACAGTTCTTCATGGGGATGGCGACCAAGATTGGCTTAGGGGAGACTGCAAGGGCTTCTACCATGGCAGCACTCCGTCGAGCCAGCGCCGCTGCTCTTCTGCCAAAACCATCATAGTCGCTGGCCTTGTAGATTTCTGTATCGCCAATGCACAAATTCCGAATCTCTTCATCTACCCCTTTGGCACACCCAACTAAAATTTTTGGCATCCGATCAGGGTTTAGTCTGCTGGAAATCTGTTGAATTAGTCCCGGCGGTGCCCCTTTTCGACTGCCGGAAAACGCGATCGTGTCAAAATCTCTAAGATTGAGGTTCAATTGGAGTACCTCTTAGTAAAAGAATTTCATCGATCGTAATGCCTTGATTGAGAAACATTCTGATTTGTTGAAGCTTCATCAAGAAATCTCTAACATCATAAGTATCAATTTTCAATATGACATTAATTGCCCACTGTAAGCACAGTTCATTCTCGGTTACTGAAATTGCAAAATCAATTAGCTGAGTTCTAATTTCTTCTACTTCATTATTAAGCATTGCTCTGTTTTTGCAAGTCTCATAAACGCTCAAAATCTTTTCGTTGACTGCGTTGTGTCTGTCAATTCTGACTTGAGTTTTAGGCTTGTGATATTGAAAATATTCTTCAATGTTAATTGCAAAATCAAATTCTCTATCTAGAAAGTGAGAGATGCTGTGATATTGCCTGCACTTAATTACTATCATTTTTAGCCTAAAGAAATAACACCAATCTTAGCAGAGATTGGTGTTATTGTGTTTTAGGTATGAGCAGACTATGACTAAACCGCTAATTACAGGAACTTTCGTCCATCCAAGATTGTTCTTGCAAACCGATATCCATTATTGCATAGATATCGTCGATCGCTTTTGATCAATTTCATGAATTTTTCATGACTGGCTTGAGATTGGCCGACGCAACATCCTGCACTATTCTGGTCTACTTCTTCTGCATTAAAAGCATGGTGATCGTTAGATCCTTGGTTATTACCGGCTGTTGGTAGGTCGTTAGGGGTTGGTCCGTTGGCATCTTTATCGCGGGTGCCCGTGATCCAACCGGCCTGAACTAGGGCTTCGTAACGGGAAGCTCCGTGAACACCCACGCAGGAGCAGCCAATAAATTGCTTGTCTCGATCAACCTGTAAGGCACCACCCGGATTCATCGGGTGATAGCGATAGTACCAGCCCGCATCGACCGTTGCATACCAGCACCCTTTGACAGTGACAACTCCATTTCGGTCAATTTCAACCAAACAGCGCAGGTCATTAAACTTGTTGATTTTGTCATTGTTGGTGCTGCCATCTGGGTTGGTTGCAGCCAAGTAGAAAAAGGTATAGGCTGGCCGGGGACTGCCCATGGAAATGGTGATGTGCATTCCCAGCGATCGCATACGTTCCAGAGCTTTGACAAGCAACAGGTTTTCCACATTGGAAGGGTCTTTAGGCGCAAATTTTAGATCCTTGACCTTGGTCAACTTCTGAATAGCCTGCCAGTTGGCCAGATTTTTTTCCACATTCTCACCCCCCGTTGCCGCTCGACAGGCAGCATTCCAAGCAGAGGCTGTCAAAGGCCCCCATTGACCATCAGGTCTGGGGTCAAGCAACCCTACGTCAATCAACTGCTGCTGGATTGCCGAATTGGTAGGCATTGCCATGTTTGGGGCGATCGCTGGTTGCGTCAGTTGACCGGCTTCAGCCATGAGCGGAGCTGGGGTGACTGGGTAGGACTTGTTTTCTTGCGCTTTTTCGGTTTCGATTAAAACGTGTTTCTTCCAGAAATAAGTTAAATTGCTGCTGTGTGCGGTATCGTTTGGGATAATGTCAACGGCTGGCAAGACTTCGTAGTGTCCATCAATTTCCCTGACCAAAAAACACTGGAAGGAGCGATCGGGGCCAAGTTCAACAAAATCGGTAGAGTTTAGCTTAGAACTAGGTTCTGTAGACCGTTTTGCTTTGGTTGTGGTTAGTGTGGTTATGACTTTCATGGTATCTCTTGGTTTAATTTGGGTAAAAATTTCTTCTGGAGTGGTTTCTTGGGTCATTTTCTGTCTGGACGATGGGGATTATTCCCCACCAAAGCTTAGCCCTAAAAAAACAGCCGTACCAGAATCATTTTTCATGACTCTGGTAGGACCTATTTGCAGGATTGCTTTATTCATAATAATTTACGGTTGTTGGTCTGTTGGACGGCTCCGCACCCCATCTTTAGCCCAAACTCCAGTGGATAAAAGACCAAATGCTGCAATCAAGGTGTGAGAATCCAACTTTCCTTGAAATAGTTGAGGATTGGTTTGGTATAAGAACCCAAACGCAGCAACAACTCCAGAAAGGGTTGTGCGCCAATTTGGCGACAATTTTTGAGTTAGAAATCGGTCAATTTTCTCAGATAAAGACATAGCTAATTTGATAGTCTCAAATATGTTGATAATCTTGCCGTTAATTGGATAAATCTAGAAATGGCTTAGCCCAATTAATTAATTCATTAACTTGAGCAGCATTTACCATCTTACCCGCCATCGACAGAACAGCAGTTCCATCGGCATTTTTGTTGATAGTAATAATCATTTGAGAATCAGTAATCTTGACGGGGCCAATATTAATGGTTTCAGTTGCTTTGATATTTAATCCAGACATTTTTCACCGATTATTGGTAAAGATAAGTGTTTACTCGGGGCTTAGGCCGTAATCTTCGGCATCTTCGGCTGAGATTTTTTCATCTGGTTTGGTCTCGATCGGCTCTTCCGGAAAAAGTATTTTATCAATTGCTTTTGCAAGTTCTTTTTCAAGAATGTCTTTCAACTCTTGAGAAAGAGGAAAAACCGTAACGCCGTCCTTGACCTTTAGACCGGCATCACCAGCAAGGGTGATTTGGTAGGGAGCGCTAATAGATTCCTCGGAAATAGAGCATTGATTAACATCAATGTTGACTTCCAAGGTTTGGTCAATACCTTCTAATTTGACAATTTCAGATATTCTAAACACAGTAATTCTCCATTTTTGATTTAATTTTTAACTTAACTGGATATAGCAGTTTACCGCAAAATAAAGTGAAAAGCCAGCAGCTTTTAATCTTCAGCTATTTTACACAACTTCAATGCTTAAGCTGCACAAGGCAAGAACCGGAGCCGTAGCTGCGGTAAATGTGCCAAAGGTAGTTGATACTGCAATTCGAGTGTTAGCTCCATAGAAAGTACCACTTTCGCCAAAATCGGCAACGGTTTTATCCAATGTCGCGTTAGCCGGAACCCTAATCACCAATACGTTTGGCACGGAAGTTGCAGTTAACGCTGTTGGGCTGGTAAAAATCTGTAAAAATAGAATACTTGCTGAATTATTAGTGAAAAGCAATTGCCTGATTCGATTGGGGCTGGTTAGTGGAGTATCTGCTAATGGTGTTACCGCAGCGCCAATTCGACTAGCTATTAACTGAGCTTGTACAATTCGCTGAGTTGTTACTGATACGCTACCTGCATTGGTTGCTAGGGATTGAACAGGAGCAACACCAGTTTCTGTTAGGGGTGCGGGTGATAGGTTAGCGGTTCCAACTAGGGTTCCGCCCGTGTAGGAGCCACTGACAATAATCCGAACGTACCGGCAAAGGATGGGGGCGACGTAATGACCATTAGGGTTTACTCCGATCGCTGCAAATCCATTCTGATTAATCTTTCTAGAGGTAACCACATTGAATGTGGCAAAACTAGGACTGATGCTTTGCTGTACTTCGATCGCCCCAGCCCCGGTGGCGGTTCCCGCAATATTGAATTCTATTGTTTGATAGCGTAAAGCATCAAACACCGGAATCAAAATTGTTCCCGCTGCAATCCCACCGGCACTGTTGGGGATTCCAATTCGTTCAACGGTTGCAGCAAGATTATTGTTTAAAAATCGCAGCAATCCTTTGATGCTAGCTGTTGCCGCACTGTTTGCCGGTAAACTAACGTCGGTCGTATTGCCAATTAAATCAGTCAATGATTGCCAGAGTCCGCGCATTACGCCTTTAAGGGTAGATGCTGCGGCGTTGTTGGGGGCCAGAGATACGTCTGTTGCATTTCCAATAGCCAACACCCCCGGCGAATCATTGGCTTCCACTATTCGCAGGCTTGTTGCGCTACTGGTTCCCAGTCCTGCGGCCAGCTCTCCAGCCGCTAGGTTTAACTTGACATCGTTTGCATTAGGAGCCAATCCCGCTAGCAAGTAACTTTCACTGATGCTGGGTGTGGCAATGCCATTTAATACGATTGCTACGGTACCTCCGTCAGCTCCAACTAGTCTAGTTAGATGCTCTCCGCTTGATGCTGTGCCAATTAAATATTGAGCAAGCACTATACAGTCCCCACCAATCACTGGATCGGCAGTAGCCCCAGTGATCTGCACCCCCGTACTGAAGTTGTACCAGTAGTAGCTATCGTTGGGGCTGGCCATGTCTCCAGTTCTGATGGTAACTAATTTCAGGATTTCTTTATTTTCCCAAAACCCCGGATTGCTGGAGATTGTATAAAACAGCTCTTCTTGAAGTTGGTGTGACTGACTAATGCTTGTCAGTGCCACCAAGTAATTTCTCATGTCTTCGAGAATTTCAAACTTGTAATCGTCAAGTGGCTTAGCTTGAGCCGGTAGCGTGGGCGCGACTGACAATACAATTCCGGTACTGTCGTTGACCCATGTAACGGTTGTTGTTCCCCCAATTTTGGTCACAATCCGGGTGAGTTGATCGCCAGACGTAAATCCAGCAATGGTTACCAGTGCCTCATATTCCGTTTCAATTACCACAGACGAATCCGCAGAATCTGGGGCTTTAATTGGAGCTGTTGGGGTGTAGGGAGATCCGTTAAATCCAATATTGGTCAGTAAGCCAGTTTCTTCATTTAGCCGGGAAATATACAGTGTTCCAGTGGCATCCTGCAAGATATTGGTCTGATAGCGCTTTTGCTGAGATGCCACCAAAGAATCAATTCCGGTTTTGATAGCCGCAATCAGAGTGGATGCGTCCACACCCCCGGTCACTGTTGCGGAAGTAGTGCCTCCACCGGCTGTCGATGCAGACCCTAAATCCTCGATCGCCTGCATGAGCAACGCCAATCCTCTGATATTACTCAGCGCTCCTCCGTAAGGAGCCAAGACTGCTGTTTGTGCTTCAACTTCAGCAATTCTTTCTTGAAGTCGAGCTAAAGATACTGGGGTAACTGCCATGGGTAGATTGCCTGATGTGATTTAATGCAACATCGACAATTCTATCACCGGAGAAAGGTGCAGACAGGACTCGAACCTGCAACCGGCTGCTTACAAAGCAGCAGCTCTACCAATTGAGCCACGGCACCATTGACCTATTATATCAGGGCTTGATCAATATTTTTAAGGCCCTCCAACCAGAGCCGACTACCAAATTTATGCCCATGCAGCGAAAGCCCGATCGCGTTCAGCAAATGACTTTCTTCTCCATCAATCGATTCTGACAACCTTTTGGTTTGACGAATAACTGCTTCCGTTAATGCCCCATCTTCTCCATTGCGCGGGGGGTAAACTAATGTCTGGTCTTTGGTCATGGCGTTATAGGTTAGAAGTAAGTTCTCTGGATCAACTTCAACAATCTCAAGCGTTAAGTTGAAATCTCGGGAAATTACAAATTCTTCCATTACCGGCATATTGTTCATGTAAGCGGTTGGTAGTTCTTCGCAACAGCCAACTAAGTACTCGATCGCTTCTCCCATTTCCACAAACCCAAATTTGTTCTTGGGATATTCCTGAAATTTGATGGGTCTGAATTGGGGAACTTCAATTAACTCCTCTGTTTTCATCACCGTCCTAACCTGAGTCATTGGTCTGGGCACCAATCTCATGATCTCTTTTACTAAAACCGCAGCAAATCCACTGCTGTTAGTGTAAATTCCAATTCGATACGATACGTCTGGCTGCATGTTAATGTTGATAGTAAGTGATATTTACGTTGAGATAGTACAGCGTAGGATTATATTGGGTCTGATTTTAAGGTGATTTGTGGTCGCAAATCACTTTTTTTGTAACTATTTGACCATTATTTGATAGAAACTTGGCACTTTACTGGGTCATTATGCTGCTTTGAGCTGTATTTCTTGGTATCAAACGCGGGTAATAGGTGCGTAAGTGGGGTGTGGATGGGTGTGGATGGGGTGTGGATGGGGTCGATCGGCTGTGGATGGGCTGTAGATGGGCTGTAGATGGGCTGTGGATGGGGTCGATCGGGTGTGGATGGGCTGTAGATGGGCTGTGGATGGGGTCGATCGGGTGTGGATGGGCTGTAGATGGGCTGTGGATGGGGTCGATCGGGGTTCTCTCTAGAAATTTCTGGGAAAAATTTTGGGCGGAATTTTTAAAAGGGGTGATGAGGGAGGGGTTAAGTAAGCCCACAGTCCCCCGTCGATCGCCTACAGCAATTCCCGATCGCCCCTTAAAAGGCAACCGGGAACCCGCGATCGCTGAGTCGGCCAAACTGACTCCTATGGCTTACCTAGCTTAGATAGGCCGTAGTCGGTACGGCTTACCACGATCCGGGACTCTTGCCCCAATACGTGCAACCATCCGCCCCTGCCAAGAACCTGATACTGTAAACAGCCCTTATAGGTGCGAAAGGCGATCGCACGTTCCCGGCCTGTTGCGTCAGCGACGTAGCAAGCCGTGGATCTTGCCCAGATATTGAGTTTGGTTGCTGAATAGCGGTAGTTCGATCGTTCGATCGACGTAAAGTCCCTGGGCTTACGGTTGATCGGATCGCCGTTATTGTCGATCGGGTCTAGATCGATCGGATCTAGATCAATCCGCACTAGTTCGCCGTGCGGTAGTCGGATCGGTGCGGCCCGATCGCCCTCGGGGTTGTAGCAAGTGTTCCAGAGGTGCGCGATCGCGCTGTAGTCACTTGATCGCTCCCGCGTCCGGTTGTCGCCGGTACGGTATATGGAGTATTCGCCGTCCATCTCCAGCAACTGAAAGTTACCGGATTCTACCAATACTGTCTGATTAGTCATGATTTTTTAGCCTATCGCGGCCTGATTGTCTTACCCCTTCATTGTAATCAAGTCACCACTAGTACCGCCTCGGTATAATTGCTGAAAAACTTGTAAGTAATGGCAACTGGCACAAGCAACTGGCACAAGCTTACATTGTGCCAGTTAGTGTCTCGACTATGCCAGTTCAGATCTAGGGGAATTGATAAAACACCGTGTTTTTGGGTATCTAATGGCGGAAACTCGTTGATCGGGTATCGCTGCCATAGGGGCGATCGATTGCAATGGCGGAAACTCGTTATGGGGCGATCGGCAGTTTGATAAAACACCGGGATTATTGGTATCTAATGGCGGAAACTCGTTGATCGATTGGTGGCTATAGGCGATCGATCGGTGGCTGCATTTGAGCGATTATTTTGGCGCGGGACATTAGAGGCCGGTGATCTCCAGTGACTACAATCCGCTCCCAGTCAGGCTTCCTGCACTCCGATCGATCCCCTTGCGCTTGCTTATATAGATACCAGCCCGATCGACCCCATACCCATACCCATGCCCGACCCATGATCGACCCCATACCCGACCCATACCAGCCCGATCGACCCCATACCCGACCCATACCCATACCCGACCCATACCCATACCCATGCCCGACCCATACC
>JAGVCD010000007.1 GCA_020059425.1 Chamaesiphon sp.
GATGGCATTGTTGTAGATGATGCTTTTGTACTGCAAGTTCCAAAGAATTTAAATTTTGCTGCCGCCGCCCCACTACTTTGTGCTGGAATTACTACTTATTCCCCACTACGTCACAACAATGTGAGTAAAGGTCAAAAAGTTGGCGTTGTCGGACTCGGTGGATTGGGGCATATGGGGGTAAAATTAGCCAAGGCTTTGGGAGCACACGTAGTAGTCTTCACTACTTCATCAAATAAAGTTGAAGATGCTATGCGCCTTGGTGTTGATGAAGTTGTCAATTCCAAAAATGCTGATGAGATGAAAAAACATCTAAACAGCTTTCATTTCATCCTCGATACGGTTTCTGCACAACACGATATCAACGCTTATCTTTTACTATTAAAACGCGACGGTAATCTCACTCAAGTTGGAGTACCGCCCGATCCGCTTTCCCTGCAAGTTGGGAGCCTAATTTATGGTCGGCGCAGTATTAGTGGTTCTTTGATTGGTGGCCTAAAGCAAACTCAGGAGATGTTGGATTTCTGCGGCCAACACAATATTACAGCCGATATCGAACTCATTCCAATTCAGAAAATAAATGAGGCATACGATCGCCTGATGAAAAACGACGTGAAATACCGCTTTGTTATTGATATGGCATCATTAAAACAGCAATTATCAGCTTAGCATTGCTCCCAAAAAATGAATTGTGCGATAGCTTCATCGAGAATAGACCAATACTTACTATTCAAACTAAACAAAAAAATACATCCAGTATTTCAATGTGATCATTGTTGGTTGTAGAGTACTTTTCCATGCTCAGCAATCCAGCGATTAAACTTTAGTAATACGATAGGTATATTCCATTGTCTATAACAACACTGGTTAATTGGCTAGAATCAGCTACCGAATTAGAAACATTACCAAACAATATTTTAGCGTCGATCGCGAGTGAATTGGAGGTATTGATAGTACCGCCCGGCTGTAAAGTCACTATTGAAAACACGCCTGTAACTAAGCTTTTCATCTTAGAATCGGGGCAAGCAGAACGTTATCGTCGTCAAAAAACGGGATTGATGTGGGCAACAGGACTATTGCCAGGTGCGGTGGTCAATTTATCAGCATTACAGCGGGATAGACTTACCGATGGTCGGATTGTAACTATTACAGAATGTCGATTTCAGACAATTACAGCAGATCGATGGCAAGAATTAGTTGCCAAATATCCCCAGATTACTGCAGCTTATGTCGATCGATTAGCAGTTAAATTAGCACAACTTGAAGGCGAAATCGCTTACGAACAAGACAAGCAAGCTTCGCTGCGTCCTTATTTAGTGCCCCAAGCTAAGCGGGGAATTATTGGGAGTAGTCGTTATGCAGTCAAGTTGCGTCAACAAATTCGCGCGGCGGCTAATGACGACAAATCTGTTTTGATTTCAGGTGAGCCAGGGTTAGAAAAAGATAATATTGCCGCGCTCATTCATTTTGGTTCCAAGCGTCGCCAGCAGCCTATTATTAGTCTCAAAAGTGCTCTGATTACTGCCAATGGTGCAGAAATATTCGGGCGGGTTGGTGGCAAACCAGGATTATTGGAATGGTTAGGGGAAGGAACGCTTATTTTAAATGATGTGCAAGAATTGCCACATGAATTAGTGCCACAGATCGAGCAATTATTGATAGCAGGCCAATACACCCCCATTATTCCTACTAGCCAAACTCCGTTGGTCGTTCATGAAATATCTCGCTCCACCAATGCCCGGATAATTTTAATCTCAGAGAGTACTCAGCCAACTTTTCGGAAGGCAATTGAGCATCAAATTAAAGTACCTGGATTGCGGGTAAGAAAAACCGATCTGGAGGCACAGACAAACTATTACATCAATATTATTTGTCGTCAAAAAAAGTTACCTAAACCCCAAGTCGCTCCAGAAGCAATTCGTCGGCTACAAACCTATGACTTTCCAGGTAATTTATTAGAATTGCAGGGCATGGTCAATCGAGCCTTGATGCAGGCACCTGGTAGTACTCTCTTAAGCGAAGAAGTCTTCTGGGCACAAGCAGCCAAGAAACAACTATTTCGTCTGAACTTATTAAATGCTTATCCTTGGTTGCGACAGTTTTTAAATAGCGATTGGTATCCCGATCGAATCAATTATGGTTTTACAGCTTGGGTATTTCCAATCGTCGTCATGATTCTATTTATTGCCCCCCAAGATCGACAGCATAATTTTGCACTCAATATATTTTGGGCCTGGTGGTGGCCATTGATTTTATTACTATTCCCGATCATTGGTAGACTGTGGTGTGCTTTTTGTCCTTTTATGATTTATGGAGAAATTGCCCAAAAATTGTCACTCCAATTTTTCCCCAGAACTCTCCCAAAATGGCCACGAGAAGCTGCTGAGAAATGGGGTGGTTGGTTTCTATTTGGTTTATTCGTGCTCATTTTCCTCTGGGAAGAACTATGGGATTTAGAGAATACAGCTTATTTATCTAGCTGTTTGTTACTGCTGATTACGGCTGGAGCCGTTATTTTCTCGCTAATGTTTGAACGACGTTTTTGGTGTCGCTATCTCTGTCCAATTGGCGGCATGAATGGTTTATTTGCCAAGCTATCAATCATAGAATTACGTGCCCAGCAAGGTACCTGTGCGGCAGAATGTACTACTTATCATTGTTATAAAGGTGGCGCAGGCTTTGGCGAAGGAGCAACTACTAATGGTTGTCCAGTCTATTCTCACCCGGCTCAATTAACAGATAATAAAGATTGCGTATTGTGTATGACTTGTCTGAAAGCTTGCCCTCATCGATCGGTAGAGCTAAATCTCCGTCCGCCAGGAATCGAACTTTGGACGACTCATATTCCGCATATGTATGAAGTCGCTTTATTATTTCTATTACTGGGCGGTGTATATCTTCATCGTCTCCCAGAGATCGATCGATTGTTAGGCTTACACATAGATTTAACCCAATTCTTACCGCATTTAGGACTATCAATCGTCGCGATCAGCTTGCCAGCAGTTATCCCATTCTTAGCCTATGGTGTGATGCAAGGACTATATCAACTAGGGAAATTAGAATTTATTCCCTTTAAAATCTGTAAACCGTTACCGTTCATCGATCTGGCCTATGGCTATTTGCCTTTAGTATTGGGTGGAAATTTGGCTTACTATTTAAAAATGGGTCTAGAAGAAAGTGGACAAATCATCCCGGTCACTTTTGCGACCTTCGGACAAATTAGCCATAATTTACCTAGCTTTATCGCTCACCCAGCAGTGACTACCTTCCTCCAAGCTACGACTCTAATCATATCTTTATTAGTCACATTTTTTCTCACTCAGAAAATAGCCAAACGTCCGATCCGATCAATAATTCCCCAGCATTTGGCTAGTGTTTTTCTAGTAATGACTCTATGGATTTCGATTATTAGCAATTAATTGATCTTTTCCAGCCGCAGCAATGCTTCACAGTTAGGAAAAAGTCCTTGATTTCCCTTTGAAATAGCTAAATATTCTTACGACAAGCTCACACCACAACGTTTTATCGATCCAATGACTTGAGGAATTCATCCTATTGAGAGATATAAATAGGTATGCAAAACAGATATGGTCTAGGCAGAATGATTAAACAGTTCAGTTCGTCTTGCACTACCCGCTTATTTTATGTCTACAGAAAAAATGACAGATCAACAAATCACAAAAGCACTAAGTAAATTACCAGAATGGGAAGTAGTTAACAATAAATTGAATAGAACTTTCCAGTCCAAAGATTTTGTCACTGCTTTTGCCTTTATGACTAAAGTGGCAATTATTGCCGAGAAAATGGATCATCATCCGGAGTTATTTAATGTTTACAATAGTGTAATGATCAATCTAGCAACTCATGATGTCGGTGGTATTAGCAATTTAGACATTGAGTTAGCTGAAAAAATTGATTCCTTATAGCGTTGGCGGTGCTAGGCCAGCCACCATTATTGCTCTGCAGAGACTATATGGCCAAGATTTGTAGTCCTTATTTAATAGGAAATTTAGCATGGTATTAGAACACACAAGTGCAATCGGTGTATTCCCCAATACTCAACAGATTGAGACCGCACTTGCTCGACTGCAAGCAATTGGTTTTTCTCTAAAGAATGTTTCGATTGTTGCCCAGCATTTTGATGCCAAATCCAATATCTTAAAAAATTCGTCAGCGCCAATTATCCAGTCTATGGATCAGTTTACCTGGGGTAATACAGTTGATCGCATCGAACATGGTGCCGTGGATGCCGAAGCACTGGGCAGTGTTGTCGGCGGAGTAGTCGCCGGGTTAAGAACCCTAGCATTTTCAGCATTTAGTGGAGCTGTTGTATTAGTAGGCATCGCTGCTGGAGCTTTTTATGGAGCAGTATCCGGTGGCATCCTCGGTGGTGGCCACGGCCTTGATATTTCAGAACAGCAGGCTGCGCACTATAGTGATCTATTAGCGCAAAGAAAATACTTGGTGATACTTAAAGGAACTAGCGATGAGATCGATCGATCTGAATCGGTACTCAAGGCCGCAAACATCCAAGATTGGATGACTTTTCGGTCAAAACTTAGTCTCTCTACTTAAAAAGATGGGGAGCAGCTGTTTGAAATAGCGATATGGTTCCATCAGCTATTAACTGGACAGCGATCGCTAAAATAAAAAATCCCAGTACTCGGTTCAAAGCCCCTAGGCCATTACGCCCCAAGATTGACAGCAACGACTCGCCTAATACCAGACAGATATAGAGAAGACCACCGAATAGTACAATCCCGATCAGACAACCTAAATAATCACTCCATTGGGTCAATCTAGTGGCTAACCCGATCGTCACCCCGATCGATCCAGGGCCAGCAATCAAAGGAATAGCCATGGGCGTAAACGAAATATCTTCTTTTTCTGACCCAGCTTGCTGCTCAGCAGCAGTCAATCGCTGGCGGCTAGTCACCATTTCCCAGGCAGCATTGGCCACTAGTAATCCGCCAGCGATACGCAAGACGTTCAGCGAAATGCCAAAAAACTCCAGAATCGTCCGACCACCAATCAAAAATACGGCCAGAATCAGAATCACATTAATCGCTGTTTGGCGAGCTTGGCTGCGGCGTTCACTCCGGGTATCCTTGGCCGTTAGGCTGTAAAAGATCGGTACAGCGCCGATCGGATTGGCAATGGGAAATAGAGCGGCTAAGGTGCCGATCGTATAAGTCAATATGGCTGGCATCATGCCGATTCAAATCCTCAAAACGACACTTTATGTATTATTACAGCAATCCAAATTTTCCAGGAGATATCAACCTCATGCAATCCTCATATTTTGGACTTAACATCAAAGTAGTAATTGAACATCATAATTGCTGCTTAGAGGGTGTTTGAAAAGATTCTTGAAAGTATTGCCAGATAAGAATTTGGGCGATATTGAGTTGAAACTTCTGAAAACCAATCTAGTCAAGGACTCCAGCCGACTTTTCAAACACCCTCTTAGCAACGAATTGTCAATTCTTCTAAAACCAATCCAAGATCTAAAGTCTTTAGAGAGAGACGCTCGACCGCAAAAGTCCATCGAATGGGTTATGGAGAAACAATTTGATTTGTATCGATCGGATGACTATTTTCTAGTGACGAGAGTGATAGCATACACATCAAACCCACTTATAACCCACTAAAAAATTATTATGCCGCGACTACTTGGAAAACCGTCAAAAGCCCCTATGTATTTGGGTCTTGCTTTATTAGTTGCGATTGCTGGTGCCGCTGCGCTGGAATACTCAGGCAATATCGATTTGATACCAGGCTTTGGTCAAGATCAAAAAAACAGTGAGCGTTTAGAACCAGGTTCTGGAAAATATCCAACCCCTTAAAAACTAATTGATAAATTAACTACAAATTAAACAAACCCTGAATTTAAGGAAGGTCACGATCATGCGTAAGGGACAAGACGTTGTTGGAAAGCCAGTAATTGCCTACGATTCCGGCGAGAAAGTTGAAACTGTCGTAGATTTAATCTTTGACCAGTATGATAATCGCTTACTCGGATTTTTGATTGA
>JAGVCD010000006.1 GCA_020059425.1 Chamaesiphon sp.
ATACTCACAAAGAGTTTAATCAACGAGAGATTGGCATTGGTAGCTTGTATCCTGCCTTTAAACGGCTTGAGCAGCAGGACTTAGTTACTGCTCGTTGGGGAGAAGAAGCTCTAGGCGAAGAATTTGGTGGTGCAAGAAGACGCTATTACGCAATTACTCCTGGCGGTGAGAAGGCATTGATAGCGACCCGAAAGCAACGTCAACAACCATCATCAAGTTTAATGTTTGCTGTCTAGGAGGCGATGCCAGAGGTGGGCTTAGGGATCGACCCCGATACTTTGAAATAAATGCTAATTTATTTCTCCGATTTCAAACCGGAGTATTCCAAAGGCTCACCCCGCCTAATGTTGGCACCTCCTAGACCCCAATCCCCAGCGACTCCAAGCAAGAAATATCGAGGCTCCACTTGAACTGGCTACGACGCTCCCAAAGCTCAAAGCCTCCATCAACCCCATCGCAACCCTTGAGTTCCATCGACCTCCACACTCGCCAACGATTTCCAAGAGCTGTCATCGAAATACCTAACGGCCTCGGCTAGCTCTCACAGATTGGGTAATTGACTCACAGCACATAACATACCTGAAACTCGCTCCTGGTAAAGCTTTAAGGGTGAACGACATTGAAGCCCTACGGGGTCTGCTATCAGTCAAGATAGCAACACCGAATATCGCACTAACCGCCAAAATCTAGGTTCCTGTCGCAATCTCGCCAGCTACCTTTGGGGGAAATGGAGAGCGGGGGGATTGGTTGTGCTGTGGGCTAGCGGTGGGGTCGATATAGCAGCTGTAATGACCAAGATAAGCGATGGAAGGCCACTTTTTAACCACACTAAGATCTCTCAGATCTTGCACCAGTCGCAGCAAGTCAAAAAAATGGATATTTGCAACGAGATATCAGGAGTTTGAGGCTTAGAGAATCACAATAAATCAGGCTCTTGAGACAGGTGCAAGATCTGAGTTTTCCTACTTGCTTTTTCCAAGCATGATCGATTTGACTATCAAATGCCACCATCGATCGGGTAGCAACCCATGTAATAGCAGCAATATTTTGCCGTGTGGAGAATAGCGCAATCTTGAGGATCGATCTGTAGCAGCTCGATAGATAGCTTTCGCCACGCCCTCAGGTTCTGGTAGGCTATCGTTAATTTTGGACATAAATTTCTGCACTAGATTGATCTGCTGGGCATATGCCGGATGAATAGCCCAAACTGCACCATGATTGATAAACTTTGTTTTGATGCCGCCCGGTTCGATAATTTTGACTCGAATTCCCAAAGGTTCTAGCTCGTAGCGCATTGCTTCAGAAATCCCCTCAACAGCCCATTTTGTGCCGTGGTAAGAGGCAGTCATAGGAAAGCCAATCCGCCCACCAATTGAGGCAACATTGATAATCGTGCCGTGTCCCTGCGCTCGAAATAGCGGTAAAACCGCTTGCATCGTAGCAACAACTCCAAACACATTTGTTTGAAACTGCTGGTGCAATTGCTCGGTTGTCACTCCTTCAATCGGCCCCATCAGGGCATATCCAGCATTATTTACCAACACATCAATCTGACCAAATCGTTCTAAAGTAAGATCGATCGCATTCGCGATCGATATTGGATCGCTCAAATCTAAACGCGGACAGATTACCGATTTCCCAGTTGCCCAACTACCAGCGCGATCGGGAGATCTCATAGTTGCGGCAACATTCCAGCCCTTTGCCAGAAAATATTTGGCAGTTGCTTCGCCGATGCCGCAAGAAGCTCCGGTAATGAGCATTGTTGAATTCACGATTTATCTCCCACCAGTTTTACATTTGAGTTTTACCAGCATAAACTGTGGGGTATACTCCATAGTCAAGAGACAATCTCATATTGTGGTGGCTGTGATGTTAATTGGCGAATTAGCGAGAAAATCGGGATTATCAAAAGATACTATTCGCTTCTACAAAGAGATCGGACTAATTGAGGCTCGATCGCGAGAAGCTGGCACCAGAAAATATATGGAATTCCATCCAGAAATGCTGGAAAGATTGGTGATGATTACTCAAGGTAAGTCACTGGGCTTCACGCTCAATGAGATGAAACATGTGCTGGAAAATTGGGGGATTGTTGAGATGCCAATCGCTGAAAAGTTGAGAATTATCGATCGCAAACTTGAAGAGATCGCTGAAAAAATGCACCAACTTGAAGGGATCCAGTTATTCCTGACTATTAAACGCAACAAAATTATCCAGGAATCAGAAGATTAAAATCATTCGCTGGAGATCTGACTTGAATGGAGAGCGTCAACAGATTGGTTTTAAGCCATTGTGACCTTCCTCAAAAAATATAGACACTCCCCAAAGTCAATAATCCCGAAGCTTCCGCAACAGCCTGACCCCCTTTGATCGAGCAACAAACCCCATCAACTCACCCAGCATCCCAACGACCACCCTCGAAGGCAAAGCCTCCACCGAAATCATCGCCGCCCTTGAATTCCGTCGCTCCCAAGAGCCACCATCGATTCACCGCTAAATCAACGAACCCCCACAGCACCCAAAAACAAAATCAAGCCGCCAAGGATTCAACGGCTCCCACTTTCCATAGTTGACCCTTGATCAATAGAAACCATAGCTTCATACCGACCCAAAGCCAATAAACAGAAGTCGTTCCTAGAATTTAACATCTAGAGCCAGGTTGGGAAAATCAGGAGGAAATACATTATCAGTCTCCGCTACCACCCCCACATCCCCCACCACTGTCATATCCACTACTGCTATCACAGCTTGCATAATAATCTCCATTAGTCCAATTTCCTGAATCGTGACTGTTGCCATAGTCTCCATACCCTTGATGTCCATCATTACAAGTATTATTAGGGCTAATACCTATCTGAATCAGGTCTGATGCATTGAAGGTCGTGTTAGGGAGAGATAAATAGTTGCTAATTTCGTGCCTCATTTCTTGATAATCACAGGATTCCCCGATCGATTTATGAAAATCGATGAAATCAGACTCATGGCAATACATAGCCAATCCATAACAATCATAACCAGTACTATAACCAGATTCTCTGATTGTCCGTTTTACTTGAGACGGGGTGTAATGATCTCGCAATCCATACCTAACAAGTAGTTTTCTGCTTAACCATTGAAATTGGTGGCGAATTACTATTTGCTTTTTTGATGAACGCAATACCCAATTGAAACGTGGTCGCCAAAATAGACACAGCAAAGCAAGTATCATAATTCCCATGACTATTACACCTACAGGATTAAAATTCATCATAGATTTTCAGTGATTATCAGGATTATTACTGTAATTAGGCGACCAAATAACTTTTATGCAATTCTTATGAATAAATCTCAATGAAGATTATATCCTTAGTGATGAAGGAAACCCTTGAATAGCATACTGGTTAAGGGTTTTCTGCACTACTAAGGATATAATCTAAAGACTTGTCGCCAAAGCCCAAGTTTAAAAACCCAAGAATGAGTTCAAACCCATCAGTCGCAGCCAGCTTACCCCCTAATACTCGCCAGAAATTAGGAATTGGGATAATATCCATGAACCAGTAAGCAGCTGAACATGAGGGAGCTGGCAGTATTGCGACAGGAACCCAAGGCTAACAGGCAACTACAACTAAGTAAAGTCGCCATGCTGACAGATTCCAAGCCTCGCAGAGTTTAGGTTTGTGCATCACAGCAATGCTGGCAAAGGAATTTCCCAAACACCAAAGCCAGAGGAGCCAACGAAATCAGGTGTCCATCGCAATCTCGCCAGCTACCTCAAGTAGCAGAATGCCCAAAGACAATCGAGTACACTGAATCATAGAGAGTTAGCGAGGCCAATTAAATGACAACTTCGCCACTGGCCAAGAGTCCCAAGCCCACAACAGCAGCGAAAGCGATCGCCTCCGGTACAGCTGAGCTGAACGCCAAAAAGCGCAACCCCACCATCGAGGACTTCATATTCCCCGATGGTTTGCCAACTGCCGAAGATTTACCAGATTCAGATGATACGCCTGTGGATAGTGAGCTTCAAGAATTGATACCAGGGCTACTCAAGGCGATTCTTTTGGACTTGTGGCGCGATCGAACAGATTGGCTCTTCTCTATTGA
>JAGVCD010000005.1 GCA_020059425.1 Chamaesiphon sp.
ATGACAATTGAAGGTGACATTGTTGCATAAATAAACTCAGTCGCAGTATGGCTTTTAGTTGCCGAAATCTCTCAAAAAGTCTGTTTTCATGGTTTTTTTAGGTTCCTCAAACCCTGAAAACCTTGTG
This sequence comes from Chamaesiphon sp., assembly GCA_020059425.1. The sequence continues at coordinate 128 of JAGVCD010000005.1, forward strand.
CAGAAAGGCTTGATTTATGTAACAACGCCATACCTAAATGCAATTTTCGCCAAGTGCGGCGCTTACTGATACCATGCTGCCTAGTCTTCCATTCCCCTTCGCCATAAACTTTGACCCCAGTCGAATCAACAACTAGATGAACAGAGCCATTTTGAGGCACAACTGGCAAGACGATTTCCAGCTTCGGAGGCTCCTCGTTTACCACTTGGGATTTCGTTGTACCAATCTTCTAACACTGCCTCATCCAGCCAGAAGGTCAGGCTCCCTCTATTCTTTAACCCTGCGTTATACTCAGACCAGTTGCGGACGGTGCCTTTCATATCTGTGATGGTTTTTTGTGTTACTTCAAACTTATCATGCTCCATCACCGCAACCCCTCATTTATGCAACAACGCCCTTCAGTGCTGTCAATCGATACTCCCAATCAATAATGCTTTTCTTCGATGTAATATTTTCGGTTATTATTTACGTTTAGTAGCGATACCCATCTTTACTCCGGGAATTTGGCGAACTAGATCCATCACGGCCACAACCTGTCCATGTCCAATTTTTTCATCAGCGTTGATGACCACTAGAGCCTGGTCATCTTTGGCTACTAGGTCTTGAATCTTAGGCTTTAAGCTAGATACATCGACTATCTGACGATTGAGCGCAATCGCACCTTGAGGATCGATACTGACCACAATTTTAGTTTGGTCTTGAACTTTGCCAGAACTAGCGCCAGGAAGATTGACAGATAAACCTTCTGTTCGACTTAAGGTAAGTGAGGTAACTATGAAAAAGGTTAAAATAGCAAATATAACATCAATTAGAGCAACCACATTGATTTCTGGCGGACGATCTTCGGCTTCGGTAGTAGATAAGCGCATAAGTTAAGAATTAGATATTTATTTTATTTAGACAGAAGAATTGAGTGCTGAATTCTTGATTGGATTAGTACTTACTAACGATCGCTTAAGACTGACTATTGGCTTTTTTCTCATCCCAGCGACAGCGATGAATTAATTCTAATTGACCGGTGAATTCATGAATTTGCGAGAGTTGCTTTTGATATAATCCCCGAAATAGATTGGCACAAATAGACGCAAGAACAGCAACGATTACCCCAGACGCAGTACTAACTAGAGCCTCTGAGATACCACCGACGATATTACTCGAACCACCTCCACCAGCTTGACCGATTTTGAGGGAAGCAAAAGAAGTGATTAAGCCCGTAACTGTACCTAAAAGTCCGAGTAATGGAGCTAGACTAATTACCGCGTCAAAAACATTAATAAATCGACGTAAGATCGGAATTTCTGCATGAGCTTCATTTTCTATTGCCAGCCTAAATGCTTCGGGAGTCGGATCTTTGAGGCTAATAGCTGCCATGAAAATTCTAGCAATCGGGAGATCTCGTTCGCGCTCTAGTCGATCGATGACCAAAGGAGATTGATGTTGGTATAGTTCTAATATCGTGTTGGTTAATTGTTTTTGCCGTTTCCCCATTTTTGACCAAAAGTACGAGCGTTCGATCGCTAGTGTAATCACAAGAATTGAAGATAAGAGTAGTGGATACATAACTACACCACCATCGGAAAATATTTTGGCAAAGTTCATAAAAAATCTCTGATATAAAGTTGACAATGAATATGGGTTATTTCTACGAAGGTAATGATTTAGCCATAATTTCCTGCTAATAATTTATTAAATATTTAACTAGTTCAGGAGCGAAAGCGAGTTAATTAAATTAAAATATTTGCTTTAACTACTGTTTCTACTCTTTGCCCTGGAGGACTAAATTGCATTTGTTTAACACCATTGATGATAATTCGATCAATGTTTGAATTACCACTGGATTTAGCGATGGTCGCGCTAGTGACAATCCCTTGGGGATCGACCGCAATTTTAATTCGTAATTTGTCTTTGCCTCCATCATTATCTTGTAAATCTGTCAGTCCATCGATTTCACATCGATTGACGCACTGTAATCCAGCAGTCCTGGAATTAGCTGCAACGTTATTACCAGTACTGCCATCATCGGGAGATCCAGAGTTACGGCTCGTCGAGCCAGAGTTACCACCAATTTTTTCACCAACTTTACTTTCTGTAGCCACTTTACTAGGAATAGTAATATTTGGATTATTACCGCCAAATCCTGCTACCTTACTACTTGTTGGATTATTAATCTTGCTAGGGACAATCTTTTCATCACGAAATGGATCGTTAGCCAATCCTGAAGGAGTAACGTTGGGAGACTTTCTGGGATTAGCAGCGATGGGTAAGTTATTTTTACTCGGTGCAACTGTCGCGACATTTTCATCACTACTAGCATTATCCAAAACATCGCGCTCCGGTGATTTTACTGGAGGATTTTTAACTATTTTAGGACTAGGAACTGGAGAAGATTTAATGATGGGCTGTGGATTTGGAGCAATTTCTGGGCTGAAGACTGGAGTGGGCTTTCGGGCAACTTTTGGGGTGAGAATTGGGGAAGGTGAAATAGTGGAATTTGGAGCTATTTTCGGACTAGGAAGTACAGAAGGTTTTACAGCAGGCTCTTGCTTTTGGGCAATTTCTGGCTGAGAAGCAGGTTGAATTTCATTAGGTGGTGGCGATTTAAATAATTCGTC
>JAGVCD010000349.1 GCA_020059425.1 Chamaesiphon sp.
GCTTTGAGGACATCTACCGCTACTGCCATGATTTCTGGGCCGATGCCGTCGCCAGGTAACAGGGTGATACGGTAGTTTTTAGTCATTTTCTTGCTCTAGAGATCTTGCGATCAGGATTCTAGCGTTTTTGACGGCTCACTGTACATATCGATCACTAAAAGTCAGCAGAACGCTGCAGCCAATTGGCTAAATCCTGACTAGTACTAAAATCCAACAAATCTTCACCGAGCTGCTCCAATCGATAGGTCTGACATTGAATCACAGATTGCGATACACCTCATCGTCATTTCGCTTGCCAACCCGAAAGATTTGAACTTGTCCTAATTGTTCTGCTGTAGCCTCCTGGATATAGTACAAGATTCTAAACTCGCCTTGATCGGCACGATAACCACCATCAATTCCCTTGAGAGCCTTGCAATCCTGTTGTCTTGGTTCCGTACCTAAAGAGAGAATTTTAGCTACAACTTGTTTATATTGCTTAGGTTGCAAATCTTGCAGATCTTTGGCAACCGATTTATCGATTAGCAATAAATATTGTTCAGCCATCAATAGAACGCATTGCTAATAAATCTACCGCAGTCACAAATCCATTACTCTGAGCCATTGCTTGTTTCAACTGTGCGGTAGCAATGGCATCTTCTAAAGCTTCTAGTTTGGCTAAGTCTTCATAACTAACGATCGCCGCCACGAGCTTACCATGACGTTCGATCGCAATTCGCTCTTGATGATGGGCACGATCAATCAAGTCGAAGAAGTTTTTACGTCCATCGGTGGCATTGAATTTTGGCATCAGCATAATTTTGGCAACAGTACTAAACGTACATAATGTACATCTTTAATTATGACTAAAGTGTTTCAATCCTGTCAAGTTGTTGGCGTAGTCTCTTTGTGAATTTTCGTTTTTTGGAATCACCATGGATAATGTAGGCTAGAAAAAGCTGTAAAGTATCAAGTCGATCGCTAAGAGTTAGCAGAACGCTGCAGCCAATCGGCTAAATCCTGACTACTACTAAAATCCAACAAATCTTCACCGAGCTGCTCTAATGGATCGATCGGCAACTTCCCAATTATTTCTAACATCTCTTCAGAAACCTGACCAACCCGACGATTTAACTGTCGAATGACTAATTCAACTTTACCTGCAGCTCTCCCTCTGGCTTCACCCATTCTTTCAATACTAGTGATGTAAGGCATATTTTTATCTCCTTCGTAAATAGCGAGGTCGTTTCTAAAAGATTCTTCCAATTCTGACGGCAGCGTGAGCACCCAATCAATAAACCGAAACAGGTCAATAATTTCCTGACGGCTATATCGTTGTTCATACAACATCGTTATCAGAGCAAACTTCTGTTTCCGGCGACGCTGCTGACTTTCTTTACCCTTGGTAGCCTGAGCTGCTAAGTGAGCCTGTACTACCACGGCAAAAGGGTTATCACTAACTTCTAATTCTCCTTTCCGCTGCTTATAGTCTACCAACTTCGCGATGGGAAAAAAGAACTGTAGGTAACAAGCCAAAGTCTCCTTAGTAAACGATTCAGGTCGCCAGTTTGTATCGGTATCCCCCAGCACCGCAAAGCTAGCCACTTCCCGCTGAAACTTATCTCGTAGTCGCGCAAAATAAATAAACACCCGCTCACCAAAATCCTGCTCTTTCTGGTTTTGCACCTCAATATGAGCCACAATCCATTGCTCTTCACCATTTTGCAAATAGACTTTAACCAGCTTATCAGTAATTTTCTTACCAGTTTCGGATTCACGGGAAATTTGTTGAAGTTCACCATCCAAAAACTCAAAGCCTCGACTCCAATCAATCTGGCGATAAGCTTCAGGAAAAAAGAAGGCCATGAACTGAGGGAAATAGGATTCGAGGATTTCCTTCCAGGGGGAATCGAGGGGAGTTGTCATAATCTTGCCCAGAAATCTAAAAAATAAAAATTTGCTTAGTTAGCGAATTCTAATGAGATGGAGTCTGATGCCGATCGGACTTCCCCGGATGCAAGCTCTGAAAATACAAACCGCCCACCGTCACCATAAAAATCATATAAGCCACAAGCTGCAAAACATACAATCGATCGCGATAACCCAGCAGCACTTTTAGAAATACCCCCGGAAAACCTCGATCGGGTAAAAATTCATGCAGATCCCAGACCTGCTGACCTAAATTACACACCGCCGATTCAGCAGATAAACAAATACTCTGCGCTGGATGCAACTGTGACCAATAACCCGCCGCCAAATCCAAATGTTGCAACGTCGAAACTACTAGTCCTGACACTATCAAAAGCAAAATAACGCCCATCACCTGGAAAAATTGGCGTAGATTAATTTTAATACCCCACCGAAATAGTAACAGTGCTAGCAACGCCGCCGTTAGTAAACCACCAACTACCCCAGCAACGCTACTCCAGCCAGATTGCGCTTGTGACACCGTAAACAAGGCCGTCTCCAGACCCTCGCGCAGAATGGCGATCGATACCAACCCCAGAATTGGCCAGCCGGAGGCTTGCTGCAAAGCTCGATCAACTTCCCCTACTACTTGCGCCCGGAGCCCTTGGGCTTGAGTGGTCATCCAGATCAGCATCCAACTCAACATGCCGATCGTCACCAAACTGGTGCCGCCCTTCCATAGCTCTTGCCAGACCAAAGTGTCGGGTCGATCGAGCTGAGCCAAATAGTCCGTCAAAAAAGTCAGCAGCCCACCGCCGATCCCACTCAAACAAATGCCTAGTAATACTCCAGCCCAGACCCAGCGATAGAGGGATTGCTGACCTGCTTTAGCTAAGCAGGCCAAGACAATCCCCACTACCAAAGCTGCTTCGGTACCTTCGCGCAGGGCGATCGCAAACACCGGTAGCGCGGTAGTCCAGTCCATCATTTAGTCCGCAAAAACATCACGATACAGATCTTCTGGATTCGGTTCGGGGCTGTTTTCCGCAAATTCCACCGAATCATCGACAATGGCTTGGATTTCCTTGTCAATTTCCTTCAGTTCTTTTGCGGAAGACAGTTCTTGCTCAATTAAATGCTTAGCAAACATTTTGATCGGATCCCGAGCAAACCAAAAATCTTTTTCCTCTTGAGAGCGCAACTCGTCCGGATCAGCCAACGAGTGACCCCGAAAACGATAAGTCAAAGCTTCAATAAGAGTGGGACCTTCACCAGCCCGTGCCCGCCGCACGGCTTCCTTCGCGACCCGATAAACTGCCCGGACATCCATCCCATCAACTTCGATCCCCGGCATCCCAAAAGCGGCACCTTTGGTATAAATCTCTGGGATCGAGGTGGCACGTTCATGGGACATGCCGATCGCCCACTTGTTATTTTCCACCACAAAAATAGCTGGTAATTTCCAGAGCGCGGCCATATTTAAACATTCAAAGAACTGACCATTATTGGCCGTTCCATCGCCAAAAAAGCTGGCAGATACCAAATCATGGCCAACCTCATTCAAGGCTTCTCGGCGATATTTGCTAGCAAAAGCCGCGCCAGTGGCCACCGGAATACCCTCGGCAATAAAGGCATAGCCTCCTAGCAAACGGTGTTCCGCTGAGAACATATGCATCGAGCCACCCCGGCCTTTGCTACAGCCTGTTTCTTTCCCAAACAGCTCGGCCATTACTTCTCGGGCTGGCACCCCGGCACTCAGGGCATGTACATGGTCACGATAGGTACTAGAAACATAATCTTGGCCAGGGCGCATCGCTTTAATCACCCCTGAAGAAATGGCTTCTTGACCATTGTAGAGATGCACAAAGCCAAACATCTTGCCTCGGTAGTACATCTCGGCACACTTGTCTTCAAATGTACGCCCCAGCACCATATCCCGATACAGCATTAGTCCTTCAGCGGCGGTAATTTCACCCTGTTGGGGTTGGAAGGCTGGCAAAACTCTATCTTGAACCATTGCTCACTCTGTATATATCTTTAGAACATGTCAAATATTTCTGATGGATATTATTTTATGGCTTTTTGGCGTTGCGAGTGTGGTTAAAATGGCGGAAGAACTAATTAATTCATTGCTAAATTTGACACCATATTCAATAATTTATGGTTGATGTAGCGTCGGCGCGTTAGTATCTAGGTCAAACTTCGGATGTTGTTGCGGGTGAATTGTGCGTATTCCACTTGATTACTATCAAATTCTCAGTGTCCCCACCGTTGCGACCATGGGACAAATTCAGCAGGCTTATGCCGATCGTAATTTGCAACAATTGCGTCATGAATATACGGCACTGGCGATCGAATCCCGGCGAAAACTACTCAAAGATGCTTACGAAGTCTTAGCTCATCCGACCGAACGCTCACAGTATGACGCTACGCAGATGGCCGAAA
>JAGVCD010000217.1 GCA_020059425.1 Chamaesiphon sp.
CCTTGGGGTTGGATTTTTTGAATTTCCTTAATATAGTTAGCTGCCATTTCTGCGATGGAGGTAAGAGGATCGCTTTCCCCACCTATTCCTTTGGCTTGTAATCCATAAACTGGTTGATCTAGCTCTAAATAATTCACTAATTTTCGATAGAACAAGACATTTCCCCAAACAGCATGGATCAAGAATAACGGAGGCTTCTGACCGTCAGTCTGAATAGGTACCAAAGACGACCAGGAAAAAGTAACTGATTTTTCGAGTTCTTGGAGTACTGCTGCTAATTGTTCAATCGTTTGAGCATTGAGAAAAGTTACTAAGGGAAGATTTTGGCCGAGTGTGTTGCCGAGCTTGGTTAAGAGTTGAACAGCCAGTAGCGAATTACCACCCAGTTCAAAAAAATTATCATGAATGCTGATTTGGTCAATTCCTAGCACCTGTTGCCAAATTTGAGTGATCGATTCTTCTAGTTGATTGCGGGGCTCAGTAAAAGCGGTGGTTGATGGAGATCGATCGATCACAGGAACTGGCAAAGAACGCCGATCGATCTTGCCATTAGGGGTAAGTGGCAGGGCTGCTAGGATCACAAAAGCCGACGGAATCATGTACGAAGGCAACGTTTGAGAGAGAAAATCTCGGAGGTCTTTTATTGCGGCATGATCTTGCTCATCAGAAACTAGATAAGCCACTAATCTTTTGTCACCAGGCAGGTCTTCTCGTACTATTACCGCATTTTGGCGCACGGACGGGTGAGTAGCAAGCACAACTTCAATTTCACCCAGTTCAATCCGGTAGCCCCGGATTTTAACTTGATTATCAATGCGACTAATATATTCAATATCGCCCGTGGGAAGATACCGTGCTAGATCGCCAGTGCGATAAAGGCGAGAGGCTGGTTGGTCACTAAAGGGGTTAGGAATAAATTTTTCAGTGGTTAAATCTGGACGATTGAGATAGCCTTTAGCCAGCTGGAAACCACCAATGTATAACTCGCCACGCACACCAATGGGGACTGGTTGGAGAAAGGGATCGAGAATATAAGTTTGGGTGTTAGCAATCGGCTGGCCTATGGAGATAGCTGATCGCTGAGAAGCTAGCAGTAAATCGTTGGCTTTCACTTCATAAACAGTCGCCCAAACGGTAGCTTCGGTGGGACCATACATATTCCACAGACTAGCAACCTTGGGAGCCAGCTCCGCAGCCAACTGCGGTGAGAGGGCTTCACCACCGCATAGAATTTTGAGTGAGGATTCACTCTGACCAGACCAACCAGCAGCTAATAATAACTGCCAAGTAGCTGGCGTGGCTTGCACGAAGGTAGCTTGAGATGTTGCTAACAACTGTGCCAGTTTGATACCATCTGCTACTACTGCCCGGCTAGCCAGCACTACTTGCGCCCCAATTAATAGTGGCAAATACAGTTCTAAAACAGCAATATCAAAAGAAATAGTGGTGATAGCTAATAAAATATCTTGAGGATTCAGACCGGGCTGCAACTGCATCGAGCTTAAAAAGTTAGTCGCAGCTCCCTGCAAGATTTGCACCCCTTTTGGTTTACCAGTCGATCCAGAAGTGTAAATTACATAAGCCAAATGCTCGGCAGCTACATCACTACTCGGATTTTGGTTGCTTGCCCGCGCGATAATTGCCGCATCAGTATCTAAGCATACTACTTGAGCTTGATGCTCCGGTAAAATAGATAGTAATGCTTGCTGCGCTAACAATACTGTCATTTGGGAATCGGACAGCATATAAGCCAGACGATCGGACGGAAAAGCTGGATCGAGAGGAACATACGCTCCACCAGCTTTCAAGATGCCCAATAGTCCAACGAGCATCTCTACAGACCGTTCGACACAAATCCCCACCAATACATCCGGGCCAACTCCTAAGGATTGTAGATGGTGAGCTAGCTGATTGGCTCTCTGGTTCAGGTCTTGATAGGTAATGCGTTGTTCTTCAAAAACCAGGGCGATCGCCTCAGGGGTACGAGCAACTTGCTCTTCAAACAGTTGGTGAATACACTTGTTTGCAGGATAGTCTGCTGAAGTTTGGTTCCACTCTACAAGTAACTGCTGACGTTCAGTGGCTGTAATCAAAGGTAAGCTAGCCAGTGACTGTTGTGGATCAATCACCAAACCCTCTAATAAAGTTTGGAGATGTCCTAACAAACGTTGAATTGATTCATTGTCAAACTGACCACGGTTATAGGAAATTTCTAAATTAATAGTGGATTCAACTTGGGCAAATAGAGTAAGAGGGTATTTGGACTGAGCCAATAGCTCCCGACCTTTTTGGCCAGGCGGCTTTAAAATAGCAGATAGCTCGGCATCCTCAAAAATCACCAGATTCTCAAATAAGGCGTTGGGGGAAACGTCACTCCAGGATTCAATCGCGGTGAACGGGATATGTGCATGTTTTTGCGCGGCAATCCAATTGGTCTGGAGTTCTTGCAACCAAGGTAATAATGCTTGATTAGGTTGGAGTTTTACCCGCACGGGTAAAATATTGACGAAAGTATCGATCGCTGGATCTGGGTAGCCATGGGAGGCCGATTGTTCACCTACGCGGAGTTCGCCAAAAACCACATCACTTTCGCCACTATAACGACTGAGCAGTAAAGCCCAGGCTCCATGGATGATGGTGCGCAAATGCAACTGGTGGGCTTGGGCAAATTCTTGTAAAGCTACTGTACTATCGAAAGATAGCTGAATTGATTTGGTGGTATCACCGGATATCTGTAATAGCGGATTATCAGTTTCCAATAATTGAATTGGTGCACTAAAGCCCTGCAATAGCTGTCGCCAGAATTCTTCTGATTCTATGGGCAAGATAACATCTGGACGAGAGCTTATTTGCATGATTTTGTATAGATGGTTGACCAGGTAATAATTCAAAGAAGAAATACTAGAAGGAGATACAACAGCTAACTCTTGATTTCCTAATATTTAGTAATTAAGTAGACTAAATCTGCTGATCCCAGGAATTGCCCGTGAAAGCAAAAAGCCAATTTCTGCACTATTTTTATTTTGAATCTCAAAATTTTAACTTTGTGTTTGAGGCGCAGCTTTTAAGCTGAGATCTCATAGCTTTATTTAGTGCTTAATTCTTATATTGCCCAATAAGCAGAATTACATTACCATCGATCCCCATCAAAAATCAACTTACCAAATATTTCCCATATGGTGGAAATCAGCATCCTTACAAGTCGCTGTTTTCATGTACTACACTAGAATCGAGTCTCTGAAATACACGCCAATTGATGGCGATCGAACCAGTCAAAAGTTTGAGGCGGTGGCTCAGTCAGATGTATTACTCGATGTTCAAGTTTTTAATGAGAGAATATTATTTCAACGTTAGAATGCGGGTTTCAAGCATTGCAATCGTGAAAGCTCGTGACGAAGAATCATGGTCTCAGGCTCCAGCTTTGAAAAATTTGAACATTGAGTATTAGCAATAGGGGAATCTAGCTGGATTGATCATTTGTTAGACTTTGGGATGGTATAGATTACTCAACTGCCAAGAATTAACTGAGAAAATAAACTTCATGGCCATATTACAACTAGAAAACGGCAATACTTACCGGGAAACTGACGATATCGATCGAGAGCTAGCACCTTTAAACATTCAGCTCCAGCGCTGGCCAGTACTAAATCCAGTGGATAATGACCCAGAATTATCAGCTCTTTTAGCTCAGGAACACTTAGATGAGAGCGAAAAAGTCCTGATCTTGAAGTCTCTCGATCGCTATTTCCAGCAGCTACAGCAAGACAGTGGTTATCAGTCCCGCGATTTAATGGTGCTGCATCCAGCTGTTCCAGACTTAGATATTTTCATGGCTAAGTTCCATCAAACTCATACCCATGCTATGAACGAAGTGCGCTACGTCATCGCTGGGGAGGGGGTCTTTGGCTTTGTGCGTCCGGATGGTTCCCAAATAGAATTAACTGTACAAGCTGAAGAATATATCA
>JAGVCD010000004.1 GCA_020059425.1 Chamaesiphon sp.
ATAGTACTAGGCGATAAATTATCTTCTTAATTTTGACTCACTATTCCTTATATCACATCGTACAATTGTACTTGTCGCACAATTGAGATGCTCCCCATCGATTGGTCTATCATTAGGAAATTCATTTCCTGAAATCAACTGTTCTAACTTCACATCTTCTACTGGCATTTCTCCTTGATTACTTCCAGTCCAAATAGCAAATCGATTTGCAAAAACAGTAATAGCTGCAATTCGAGCGGCTATAATCAGCCGTTTGTCTGCTTCCAGTTTTCCTCTTTGATTTGATCCTTGGCGACTGAGATTGTTTTCCTCACACAACAACCTACACCCCTTTAAATAAAGACTACACAATGTTTGGTCTGAAGGAAATTGATTACCATTACTTTTATAAACATTGAGCAGAAACCTCAGCGTCAATGGCTTTATGGCTAAAGGAACAAGTGTTTTATCCCAGACTTCCGACAAGAACTCCTGAGATTCAATATTCTCTTCTCTAGCAGCATTTTCCACATCTATACGGCGAAGTGGAGCTAGTTCATAAATTGCTGTATTATTTTCTTTCCAAAGTTTTTTCACTCCCTCCTCTAAAATTCTAGGGAACACAGCCGTTCGACAGGCAATGCGAAGATAAAGACGATCGAGCTTGTTACGATATATAGTCTTGTTAAATTCATCAGCTATTTGTGTTGCTAGATTGCCAACCGTCAGCATTCCTTCATCTAAGCTATCCAAAAATAGATAAAGCCTGTGTTCTCCATCCCTCCACTTAATAAAATCTGGATTTTGAATAAGGTCTGTCGCCAAACTGTTACATGAACGGAGATTGATTTCTAAGGGTAGATGAGATGGTTTGATACTCTCAACCGTGTGTTTGAATAGATTTGCCATCTCCTGGGATTTACCAATACCTGGCTCTCCCAGCAAAATTAGACAAGGTACATCGGTGATCGCCTCCAACCCCAACAGCTCAGGAGTAAGCAGATGTCCATATTCTGATTCTGGATCACACAAATAGCCACCATCACCAAGATTAATCTGAGAATCACGAGAACACCAAAATCGTTTCCAGGTATAAATTTTCTCAGACATGCTAGATAGTGTTGAATTAAATACTATTCTTTAAGTATAACTTTGATTTATCAGCTTTGTCGAAAGGAACGCCGTTCAGCTCGGTATGACGCTACCTGGGTCGAATTTGGTAAGCACAATGGGCTGTGGCAATCGTTGGAAGAGTTGCAGAGCTTCATGGCCGCTTTGTACGCTCATGCCGTTAATAATCCGCGCCTCCATACGCCGTCTAAGTGGGTGGAGTCGGAAGTGCAGAAGACGTGCGATCGAGGTACAGGGACACACTGGACGGAATACTGCGCTGGTTTACAGGTGGGGACGATCGATCAAAAGCCCTGGGCCGATGTCCACGGCAACGTGAATCTCAGCTTCAGGTCCTACATCGAGCAAAGCAAGATCGGCGAATCCGGCAACAGTACGGCTCGGGCGGTGGAATTGGCGGCTCAGGTACTCAGTAATCCTTTTAAAGCTGGTCTGATGTGGAATGAGTATCAGCGCCGTCTAGAGCGGGAAGTGGCGGAGAAGGCTAAGTGTGATTTGCTGGGTGTGACCTATGACGCTCCTTGTGCCTTTAAGCCGAAGCCCTTGATTGACAACGAGGCTACGGCTCAGACTCAGCAGCTATTGAGGATCGATGATGCTTCGCAGGTTTGCCAGCCAGTGATGGAGTCTAAGCCTGTTTTGGCTTTGGAGGCTGAGGTTGAAGCTTCGGAATCCGTGGTTGGTGAGGCTCCTTGGGATATGATCGCTGAGAAAATGGTGGCGCTGGAGGAAAAGATGGGGTTCTCGCAGTCCAAGTCTCAGCCGCAGGTGACTCCGCTGTCGGACGTTTATAGGGAGCCGAAGCCCGTTGATCAGTCGGAGGCGGCTGAGTTTAAGGCTTGGTATGACTTGGTTAAAGCTGCGGGATTGATCGACTATAGTTACAGCGATGCTCGGTGTCATGCGATCGTTGTGCTGGTGGGGGGTGAGGCTCTGCCTTGGAGGGATGCGATGGGGCGGCTGGGGGGTGGGTGATTTCGATGGGATGTTGAAGGAATGTCCAGTGATTTGAGGCAAGGTCACATCATTGGAATCATCTATCTTGAATTGGAACTACAAGCAAAATACCCAGCTAATTAGAAAAAAGATGTGCAACCATTTCTGCACGAGAGGAGACTTCAAGCTTACGAAACATCCGCTTCAGAGCTTGCTTAACAGAATTTTCGGTAATCCATAATTCAGTGCCAATCTCGGCATTCGTGCGCCCCAAAGCAACTAGTTCGACAATTTGCAATTCACGCGCTGTCAATAGCTCGGTTTTGAAAGATGGGGGTGACGATCTCCTTGTTGCGGCCCAGATCGATAAGTGCAAACAGATCCCACTCAAATCGGCTAGATTTTGGGTGTCGAAAGCAGGCATCGATCGATCTCGAGTACAACCCACCGCACCTACCAGTTGACCCCGAACAACAATTGGTCCCGCCATTACATGCCAATGATCGGGACGCGGACAAATCATCTTCCAAACCTTGGGCGATGTCACCAATTCTTCGTGTACGGGTGCGTGACGCTCGGTGAGATAGCGGGCGACGGGATTGAGTTCGATCGATAGAGCAACCTTGAGAATTTTTTGAATGTTGGGATCTAGCTGGGAAATCTGGTCGAAGAAAAATATACCCGATCTGGTCGCTGCAAAATGCTCGCCCAGTTTTGACGTGACATCCGTTTTTAAATTTCGTTCGTCATTCACCGAATCGATCGTTGCAAATAAAGGCTGTAAAGAACCAACCATAGTGTCAAAAAGAGTACCCGATCGAGGACTAGGCGCGGACAGGTTTCCACTCTTAGTATAGACACTATGGACTTGGTTACTATCACCACTAAGAGATCGACTTATGATTGATTCACAACAGCACATCATCGGATTGGTATTCTATCCTGGTATGACATCCCTAGATATTATCGGCCCACAGCAAGTTTTTAGTGGCTTACCTGGGGTCAAGATTCATCGGATCTGGAAAACACTCGATCCAGTTAAAACCGACGATGGCATGATGGTTTTACCCGATACTACTTTTGACAATTGCCCCCGATTGGATATTATCTGTATCGGTGGCGGAATTGGACAGGCGGCTGTAGAAGACGATCCAGAGTTATTAGCATTTTTACGCAACCAAGGCAGCACCGCTAAATTCATCACTTCTGTCTGCGGCGGGTCGCAGTTTTTGGCGAAAGCGGGACTGCTCGAAGGCTATCGAGCGGCTACACACTGGGTGGCACGCCCCCAGCTTGCGGCACTGGGTGTAGAAGTAGGTACCGAGCGGGTAGTGATCGATCGCAATCGGATTACTGGTGGCGGCGTGACAGCAGGTATCGATTTTGGGCTGACGCTTGCCAGTATTCTCTATGGTGAAGAAATTGCCAAGATTACCCAACTATTAATCGAGTATAATCCC
>JAGVCD010000042.1 GCA_020059425.1 Chamaesiphon sp.
AAATCACTCTAAATTTGTGCTCTGGTGAATTAATTGTGGAGAAGGGCGTTGCAATTTGGCGATATTATGTAGGGACTACATATATATTTCCCGCACCCAAAAGAACTAAATTTATCTAATTTAGAGGTAATATTTCTCAAACTCCTAATTGTTTGGGTTATCAATTTAAGTAATTATTTAACGATTAGTGTAACTAATTTGTCCCCGGCTGTATGTATTTCGGAATGTATTTTTAATGTCTGAATTTAGTTTACTAGCTGAGAATTGGCCAGAATTATTCACCGGTGCCATTACGCCCTCTACCCAACTGCGGGATATTGTCGCCCCGGTCAATAGTGATGAACTATGTGCGGTAGTGCAAAAAGCTGCTCAGCAGCAGCAAAAAATTCTGGTGGCGGGTAGTGGTAGCAAAATAAATTGGGGCGGCTTGGTTGCTGAGCCTGCGTTATTGGTAAAAACCTCTAAGCTCGATCGATTGATTGATCATGCCGTTGGGGACCTGACCGTGACGGTGGAAGCGGGTATTTCTTTTCAGCAACTGCAGCTGCAGCTGGCACTGGCCGGTCAATTTTTACCTCTAGATCCGCTGTTTCCGGATCGATCGACCATCGGCGGAATAATTGCTACTGCTGATACGGGCTCACTCCGACATCGGTATGGCGGAGTGCGTGACTTATTATTGGGCATTCATTGGGTACGAGCTGATGGGGTAATCGCCAAGGCTGGTGGCCGAGTTGTGAAAAATGTGGCTGGTTATGACTTGATGAAACTGTTTACTGGCTCCTATGGCACCCTAGGGATTCTGCAGCAGGTTACGCTGCGGGTTTATCCGTTGCCCGTGGCTTCGGGTACCGTGTGGGTGACTGGTGCCGCTCTGCCAGATTTAATTGGTAAATTGGGTGCTAGTACTCTGACCCCCACTGCTTTAGATTTGATTAGTGCTGGTCTGGCGCAGCAGCTGGGCTTGGGCGAACAAATGGGTCTCCTGGCTCGCTTCCAAACTATCCCCCAGAGCATTCAGGTACAGAGTAAACAGCTGGCTGAATTGGCTGCGAGCATGGGTTTAACTAGCCAGGCTTGTGACGGAGAGATAGAAAACAAAATTTGGGGCCAAGTGCGACCCATCGTTATGAGCAAACCGATTACTGCCAAAATTGGGGTGCGAGCCACAGCGACTGTCGAGTTTCTAACTAACTTTAGCCGCCAGACCAGTGGTTGGGGAGTCCTCCATGTGGGTAGTGGGATTGGTTTAATTGGTGGCGATGAATCTACACTTAATACTCAAGCTCTGATGTCCCTCCGTCAGCAGTGTGAACAAGCCGGAGGCTTTTTGACAATATTAACCGCTCCTGTTGTTATTAAACAGCAGCTCGAAGTTTGGGGCTATCAGGGTGCCGCCGTCCAAATTATGAGACAACTTCGTCAGCAGTTCGACCCCCAGGCTCTGTTCAATCCTGGCAAGCTTTTTACCTAACATAAATCTCGTTAAACCCCATGTCTGAAATCGCTGCATGTCCTGGTTTTGATCTCAATCATCCCCCTGATGCCCAGGTGATAGATTCCTGCGTACATTGTGGTTTTTGTCTATCTACCTGCCCCAGCTACCGGGTGCTTGGTACCGAAATGGATTCACCTCGGGGGCGGATCTATACGATCGATGCCATTAACAAGGGTGAAATTCCGCTGTCACCAACAGTGGCAGCTCACTTTGATACTTGTTTGGGTTGTTTGGCCTGCGTGACGACTTGCCCTTCGGGAGTGCGCTATGACCAATTAATTGAGTCGATGCGGCCCCAGATTGAGCGTCAGCATCAGCGTCCTTTGCTGGAGCGGCTGTATCGTCAGTTTATTTTTGGACTTTTTCCCTATCCTGATCGCTTGCGACTGTTACTATTTCCGTTGGTGGTTTATCAAAAATCTGGGCTGCAGCAATTAGTGCGGAGTACTGGTCTGCTGCCGAAGATATCAGCGCACTTAGCTAGCATGGAAGGCAATTTACCACAGTTGAACTTTGCCGATCTCAACCCTAGCTATCCAACTATCATTCCAGCAGAGGGTGAGACCCGGTACCGGGTGGGGATGATCTTAGGCTGTGTGCAAAAATTGTTCTTCGATCGAGTGAATCAAGCGACTATTCGAGTACTCACCGCTAATGGTTGCGAAGTGATCATTCCGCCCAGTCAGGGCTGTTGTGCCGCTCTGCCCCAGCACCAGGGCCAAACCAGTCAGGCTGAAACAATGGCCAAACAGATGATCGATAATTTCCGGGATTATGAGCTGGATGCGGTAATTATCAATGCAGCAGGCTGCGGTCATACCCTCAAAGAGTACGGCCATATGTTGGCTGAGGATGCCGCCTACGCGGTGGCTGCTCAAGAATTTGCCGATCGGGTAAAAGATGTCCAAGAATTTTTGGTCAGCATTGAGCTAACCACGCCTTTACATCCGATCACCGACCAGCCCCTGACGATCGTCTACCAAGATGCCTGTCATTTGATTCATGGTCAAAAAATTAGCGCCCAGCCCCGTCAGTTATTGCGCCGGATTCCCCAGGTGCAGCTGCGAGAGCCAGTTGATGCTGGATTATGCTGCGGCAGTGCCGGTATTTATAACATGCTCCAACCGGAGGTGGCCGAGGAGTTAGGCCAGCAAAAAATTACTAATTTACTTAACACTGGCGCTAGTCTGATTGCTTCTGCTAATCCGGGCTGTAGCTTACAGATTAGTAAACATCTGGCTACCCAAGGCCAAACTGTACCGGTTTATCATCCGATCGAACTCTTGGACTTAGCCATCCGGGGTGAACAACTACCAACTAGTCTTTAAGGGATAGCTGGGATTTAGGATGATCGAGAGCTAAGAGCTTGTTGTATCTTTGCAATTGGTACCTACCACCCAAGGGCAACAGCCACACCACTACGACTAACCAATGGAAAAACACTGTCAGCCACAGCGATTCTGTCCACATGTAAGTTAGCAAACATCCTAGTTCTAAGAGTGCTGCTAGGATCAAAAAACGGCGCTGCTTAAATAAAGGATGTAGACGGCGATAGCCAAAAACATAACGAGCACTGGCTATCAACCCCGCGATTCCCATCCAATTAGCTCTGTCTTGTAGAGAGAGTCTTTCAAAACTTAGGGGTACTAAAAAAGCTCGGCAGATTAGTTCTTCGATCGTCACCCAAACCAATAACATGACCATCAGCTTGACTGCTTGGCGATTGCCGTACAGCCGCAGGCCATCGCGGTACATTTCCAGATTAAGCCACACTTCGATCGGCTCAAAGTTGACTAAGGTATTGATCAAGCCGGAAGGAATGGTAGTTAGCCAATAACCGCAAAATAACGCCCAGGTAATTAGCAAATCTGGACCGTTGGGCGGCAAGAGTAATGATACCCATAGTCGATTGAGAATTGTCGATAATATCAGCAATGAACTATTCCTGGTACTGCTTTGGAGCTATTTGAATATAGTGATATTTAACCATAAGCCCGTCTACTTAGACTATCAAGCAACCACTCCTCTAGACCAGAGAGTTTTGGCTGTAATGCTGCCTTACTTTAATGAACACTTTGGTAATGCCGCCAGTAAAAATCATCTGTATGGCTGGTCAGCTGCCGCCGCCATCGATTTGGCACGGTCACAGATCGCCATGGCGATCGGTGCCGAGCCACTGGATATTATTTTTACCAGTGGCGCTACTGAAGCCAATAATTTGGCCATCAAAGGTATTGCGGAAGCCTACTTGTCCAAAGGGCGGCATATTGTTACGGTACAAACTGAGCATCGATCGATCCTAGAACCCTGTCGGTATCTAGAACAGCTAGGTTTTGAAGTCACTTATTTACCCGTAGATAAAAATGGCTTACTCACGACTGGTCAACTAGAAGCTGCGATCCGTCCCGATACTATTTTGGTTTCGGTGATGGTCGCCAACAATGAAATTGGAGTAATACAGCCGATTGCCAAAATGGCACAAATCTGTAGGCAAAGGCAAATTATTTTTCATACTGATGCTGCCCAGGGCATTGGCAAAATTCCTTTCAATGTGCAAAGTTGCCCAGTAGACTTGCTCTCGATTACTGGGCACAAGGTCTATGGCCCCAAAGGTATTGGTGCTTTGTATCTGCGGCCAACTGTGCGATTAGCGCCTCAGATCGTTGGTGGCGGACAAGAGCGTGGTCTGCGCGCTGGTACTTTACCGACTCCGCAAATTGTGGGATTGGGTCAGGCGATCGAACTAGCGATGCAAGAACAAGTTCTAGAATCTCAGCGGTTACTAAGCTTGCGGGATAATTTATGGCGCCAACTACAACAGATTTCTGATATTTATCTGAATGGTTCTATTAGTCAACGATTGCCCGATAACTTAAATGTTAGTTTTGCCGAAGTATCCACCAATGAGTTACTGGGAGAATTGCAGGGGGTGGTGGCTCTGGCAGCTGGCTCGGCCTGTAGCTCTGGGAAAGCCTCCCATGTCTTGCAGGCCATTGGACGGTCTCCTACCCTGGCTAGTTTGCGCTTTAGTTTGGGGAAATTTACCACCGCTGCTGAGATCGATCGGGTGGCCGGGGCTGTACAACAAGCTGTCCAAAAATTGCGTGGCTAGCAACCCCATGCGATCAGCAGAATTCGGGGTATAATGGGTTTCGTGAGCAGTCACATCTACTAGCGGCATCAGCGATCGTGTGAGTATTCAATCGATCCACAGCCAAGGCTAGCAGTAGCAAAGCTCCTGCCCAGCTAAATTTTTCAATTTTGTTAATTTCCTGCCAGTCTCCAGCGTAAAGAGCTTAAGTATTTTGGGCGGCTTTGCGTCGGTCAGAGACTGTCGGTTATGGCATGAGCTATATAGAAATCAATAGATACTGCTTCTCAATCAATCATTTTCTTGAAATATATAAGGAAATATTACTGATATTCTGATCAGACATTTTATTGACTGCTCTGACATCGTTACAGAACGAGACGAGTGTCGATCATCATTTATTTACATTTAATCCAGCACCGGGCAACTTCTTCATGCCCTAGTTTGCTGCATATTTTTGAGGAAATTTAATGCCAAAGCAAATAATTATCGCTGAGCAACATCGGATTGGAGCCGTGTTTTCAGAGGATCAAATCCAAGAGATCATTGTTTCTACTGGTCAGCATCAGGTTTGTGACATCTATTTAGGCGTAGTCGAAAATATTTTGCAGGGAATTGATGCTGCCTTCGTAAACATCGGCGATCCCTCCCGTAACGGCTTTATTCATGTGACCGATTTAGGTCCATTGCGTTTGCGCCGCAGCGCTGGTGCGATCACCGATCTGTTAGCACCGCAACAAAAGGTGTTGACCCAGATCATGAAAGAACCCACCGGTAACAAAGGTCCCCGTTTGACGGGGAATATCAGTTTGCCAGGTCGGTATGTCGTATTAATGCCCTATGGCAAAGGTGTGAATCTTTCCCGCCGGGTCAATAGCGAAGCGGAACGAAATCGGCTGCGGGCGTTAGCAGTATTGATTAAACCAGCTGGGATGGGTTTGTTGGTGCGCACAGAGGCCGAAGGTAAAGCCGAAGAAGCAATTATTGAAGATTTAGAACAACTCCAACGTCAGTGGGAAGCCATCCAACTAGATGCTACCTCTACCCGCGCACCGGCCTTGCTCTACCGGGATGATGATTTCATTCAAAGGGTTTTGCGCGATACTTATACATCGGATGTCAACCGGATTGTGGTGGATTCACCCCACGGTATTAAGCGGGTCAAGCAGTATTTGGTGGGCTGGAGCGGTGGCAAAGTACCTGATGGGGTATTTATTGATCATCACCGCGAACGTCAGTCGATCTTAGAATATTTTCGGTTGAATGCAGCTATTAAAGAAGCCCTGAAACCCAGAGTTGAT
>JAGVCD010000003.1 GCA_020059425.1 Chamaesiphon sp.
CCTATGTGTTCGATCGCTTCAGACAAGGGGATTCTAGCACCACTAAAACCAGTCAGGGATTAGGATTAGGTCTATCGATCGTCCAGCACATTGTGGAACTACATGGTGGTACTGTGCGTGCCGAAAGCCCCGGTGAAGGGCAGGGGACCACAATGATTTTGCATATCCCCCTCGCGGTGCCGCTACCGAATGATTCAGCACTCACCATAGTGACACCGATCGCGCTAGCGACGACAGAAATTCCTTCGCTAGCGGGGTTGCGCATTCTGGTGGTTGATGATGAAGTTGATATTCTGGACTTAATCAAGCACATTTTAGAAGACGTGGGAGCCGAAGTAACTATAGTTACTTCGGCCAGACAAGCTATCACCACTTTGCTGCATGAACCCGATAAATATGATGCCCTGTTGGCTGATATCGGAATGCCGGAAGAAGATGGCTTTGCTTTGATTCATCAAGTGCGGGCGATGGAGGTTGGGAGACAACTTCCGGCCATGGCTATTACCGCTTATGTGGGCGATCGGGAAAAACAACTAGCGATCAATGCAGGGTTCCAAATGCATTTGGCTAAACCTTTAGATGCCAATCAACTTGTTCAAGCAGTGGCAAATCTGACTGGGCGGCTACGAGAAGAATAAACTAGCCAGGAGTTGGAGTTATTGAACAGTGTTTATGCATCTGTCCCTCGCCATCTAAATTCGATCCGTTCTTCTGCTTGAATAAACTCGATATTAAATAAATCAAACACAACTTCTCTACCTAACAACAGTGGTGCATCAGCGATTTCTGTCTGCAACCAAGCTACAGGGGCTTTGAAACGGTGCCCATCGATCGTTAAATCGACTGCCCGAGTAACATACTGAATTTCACCACCCACCCCGGTACCGTCTGACAAAATTTCTCCATCGGCTAGTTGAAATCCTAATAGTCGGCCAATTTTCAGACTGATCAAACTCAACTCTGCTCCAGAATCTACCAACATTAAGGCATCATGACTAATAGAGCCATTGCTGAGAGTCACTGGATACTCCGGTTCCCATGCATGTCGGTTCATCCCATAGAACTTAAACCAAAAAAATTGGAACTCTGATGTCTGGGCCGGAATCCATTTAACTAAATATGGTTCTTTTTCGGCTTCAGCCAGAGCTTCTACTAAATCCCAGTCACTGCTAGCTGCCAATAACCGGGTCGCACTATAAGCAACAAACTGACAACGATACTTATCCCTCAGCATCCGGCGATGTTGATGTCCCCAGCGGATAATCTCGCGCGTTTGTTCAGGGGTGGTTTTCATGGAAATTATAATAACTTTGTGCTCAAATTTATTATAAAGCTGTTGGCCAAGTAAAGGAAAAGGCACTGCCTTGACCTAGCTCCGACTCTACCCAAACTTTGCCACCGCGACTTTCTACAATTTTTTTGACGATCGCTAACCCAATGCCGGTACCTTTAGTATCATCTCGTCCTACCAGAGTTTGGAAAATACCAAAGATCTTTTGCTGATTTTCGGGCGCAATCCCTGACCCATCATCGCTGATTGTAAATTGCCAACCAGACCCTTGCTTCAGCATCTTAATTTCCACCCGACCATCGCGACGAGGATGGTACTTAATGGCATTGCCAATCAGGTTAGAGAGAACTTGCTTCAGCAACAAAACTGGTGTTTCGATTGTTGGTAAGTCAGCAGAAAATTGAATCTGAAACTCAGCCGGTGGCGCTAATAAATCAACAACTTCTGCTAATAGTTGGCTGATATTTACTGGTACCGAGTCGATCTGCTCTCTGCCCGCTAAGGCGTACTGCAGCAAACCATTAATCAGCGCGTTCATTTGTAAAACGCGGGATTGGATTAGCTCCAGCTGGTGTTGGTTTTCGGGCGGGAGCTGACCTGCTAAATCTTTCACCAACCAATCCGCCAGATTAGAGATGCCCCGCAGTGGAGCTTTAAGATCATGGGAGGCAATATGTGAAAATTCATCCAAGGCTTGGTTCCGTTCTTCTAACAAGCCCGTGGCCTCCGATAGGCGCACATTGGTTTCTTCAATTTCCACCACTCGATCGCGTAGTTGATATTCAGCTGATTGCTGCTGAGCCACGGTGGCTTGGAGATCAGCCACCAACTCGGCCTGCTGGATCGCGATCGCCATCTGCGTAGATAGCTCCCCCTGCAAAGCCAGTTCATCGGGTTGCCATTCATGCACTCTTTGGCAATGATGGGCAATCAATAGGCCCCAGACCCGCGTCCCACGGCCGGGGGAAATACCTTGAAATAAAATCGGCACTACTAAAATGGCCTTGACCTGGAATCCTTGCAGCATTTGCACATAGCAGGCTGGCAAATTAGCAGACTCAATATTGGACACAGCCATTTTGTGGCCGTTTAAGTATTTTTGGATCGGGTAGGAGCCTTTCCCTTCAAAACAATTATCTTCCAAACGACAACCCAACGCCGCTGAATACTGGGGTAATACCGACTCAGCCACAATAGTGCCACTAAGATTGGGATTTAATCGATAGACCATTGCTCGATCGCAGCCCAAAATCTCCCGCGCTCCGGCCACCGCCTCTTGGAGGATCGCGGCTAACTCCGCTGTATGACTAATATTGAGAGCAACACTCATCAGCAATCGCCGCTGTTGCTGCTGTCGATCGAGCTGAGTTTGCAATTTTTGGGCGGTGAGAGCGTGGGTGATGGTATTTACCAGCTTCTGAGCCGTCAGTTGACCTTTCACCAGGTAGTCTCGCGCACCTTGCTTCATGGCCGCTACGGCCACCGCTTCATTCCCCTGACCAGTCAACATAATCACGATTGGTAGCGTTTGGGGTAGCGCCGTCAAATCTTCTAAAAGTTCTAGTCCATCAACACCGGGCAGTAGGTAGTCGAGCAAAACAATATCCGGATGTTCTCGATCGCAGATTTGCAAAGCCTCCTCCGCTGATTCGCACTCTAGGATCTGACAACCCAATTGATTAGAAGATTCTAAATAACGACGGTAAGTAAATCGATCGACTTCTGAGTCATCCACTATCAATATTAAGCAACTAGAATCCATTGTATTTTTACTACTTGAATTACAATTTTTCAATTGCAGATATCTCCCCTATGATAGCTAATTGATGGCTAGATAAATAAAGCAGGAGACACTTTAAACATTTCACCTAGTTTTTTTGCCTGGAGTTTGCTAATAGAACGAGTTCCATTTACGACTTCAGAAACTACTCCCTTACTACCAATAATACCGACTAAATCAACTTGTTTAGTCCCACTCATAGCCATAATATGTTGTAGGATTTCATGAGGTGATGATTCACCCCAATCGTCCAAGCTATGGTACTTAAATTCGTAGTCTTCAATCAGTTTTACTACCAATCGAAATAGGGTTGTTTCTTCTGGCGTTCGCAAATTTCTTTTGACGAGTAAGCTCTCTGCTACTAGCAAGAATTGTCTATATTCTTCTTCAGACTCAATCACTTTGGGAATAATATCTACTTTAGCCCAGAGTTCCAAATAGTTGTTGTTGTTAA
Source organism: Chamaesiphon sp. (assembly GCA_020059425.1). The sequence continues at coordinate 3,526 of JAGVCD010000003.1, forward strand.
TAGTGAGGGTCATTTTTCCATTGCTCCTTATCATATTCAGCATGAGTTAAGAAATATTTGTAGTACACGACTTGTTCTTCATAATCAATTGAGACAATTAAACGGTATTTGTTGCCTTTAATATTAAAGATAGTAAAATTACTTACAGCTTCAGCTTCTCGATATGTAGATTGAACATCTATTAAGTTTCGCCACTCGGCTGTTCTTACGATGTCATACCACTCTTTTAGTTGTTTTTGGACATCAGGGTGCGGTGCAGCATCTTGGCGAAGATTGCTAATCGTAATAAGATGCATAGCTGATTAGTCTAAAATTATTTCCGTTCCTCATTTCAAGGTTCTCATATAGAGAACCAAATTGTCAATAACTTGGCGTTGTTCGGAATATAACATGGGGAAAAGCAATGAAGTTGTTCCTCTTCTCATCCACCCGTCCATCTTCCACTAGCTGCGCTTTTGCGTCTCGTGGACGGGTGGAATCGACGACTCACTCGCATTCATCCCGACGCTCATCCGAGGCGGATTGAGTGAGGGGTTTCTGCTGTTTAAGCTAAAGTTGAATAGAAGATGGTAAAACTGTAACCTTAAACCAATAATTCAGCATAGCTTGCACCGAGTCTCTCAGTTCGTCAATTTTGAGGGGCTTCACCAAATAACTATTAGCCCCCGCTTGATAACAAGCCGCCACATCTTTAGGATTGGAGGAAGTGCTGAGTACTACCACTGGAATCATTTTCAGGATGTCGCTCTGTTTGATAGTCGCCAGTACCTCGCGGCCATCAGTGCCGGGTAAATTCAGATCCAAAATAATTAGTCCGGGCAGTGCATAATCGCTAGTACCACTATAGAAACCGGCTTTATTCAAGAAATCCAAGGCATCATCACCATCAACGCAACGATGAATAGTCAAAACAAAAGTACCAACTCGATCGATGATCCGGTTCAAGGCTTCAAAGTCTTCATCACTATCTTCAATCACCAGTAAGCTGGGGATTTGCTGTGGCATCTTTTTCATGACCGCTGCCCCAGGGTAAAGTAGAACGTACTACCTTCGCCAAAAGTTGACTCCACGGCAATGATCCCACCATGACGCTCCACAATCTTTTTAGCGATCGTCAGCCCCGCCCCAGCCCCGCCGCCATATTTACTAGCCGGGTGCAGGCGCTTAAAAATTTTAAAGATCGTCTCTAGATGTTTGGCCCGAATCCCAATGCCGTTATCTCTAATAAAGAAAATTGTCGGGGCGGGATTTGCCAAAAATAACGCTGGTACCTGTTGGTCAATTTCTGTGGGCAAAATATAGCCAATCTCCACCCATTTAGCTGGCCGGTCATTGTATTCGATCGCGTTACTGATTAGGTTAGTAAATAACTCAATCACCTGCGTTCGATCGCATTGCAAAGTCGGCAAGGGGCGGGGGATTCGAAAATCAGCCGCAGCGGGGCGACTGATTTCAATCACATCCAGCACACTTTGCACCACCTCCCCCAGATCAACAGCCTCAAACAGCAGTTCAGCGCGACCAAATCGGGAATAGTGCAATAAAGAATCAATCAAATCTTCCATGCGCTGAGTCAGCCGCATGAGCGTGTCTAGCTTACTTTTACCATCTGCTCCGAGCTGCTCACCATAATCTTCAATCAAAAAAGTGGAGTAGTTATGAATGCCCCGTAGTGGTTCTTTCAGATCGTGAGAGGCAATGTAAGCAAAAGAATCCAGCTCACTGTTGCTACGCTCTAGCTCCGTGTTCAGGATAGCCAGTTCATCGGCTTTTTGCAGCACAATCCCAATGATGCGTCTACGCAGCTCCAAAGCCGCATCAATCTCATAAGCTTTCCAAGGTAGGGCAGTGAGCTGGACGGTTTCTTTCCACAGCTCGAAAGATTTGCGGGGAGTAACCCGCTGGTACCCATCAGCATCAATCTCTACCAACTTCTGCGGTTCGCCACCCCAATTAATGGTTTGAATTACCTCTGGCCGAAACCACAGCAGATAAGTCTGTTGAATTCTGGAAATTCGCAGGGCTAGTAGCCCACTGGCCACCTCTTTGTACGGCAGAAACGGTGGATAGTCTGATCCCAAAGTATTGGTGCTGTAGGTCGCATTTTCGCCGATTTGTTGATTGATCCAGACTATCAAACTAGCCATCATGGCTGCAGGCGGAGCATCACCAAAAGATGAAATATTACTCCCTTCACAAAAAATGACACTAGTAGCTCCCAGTAAATCCAACAGATCGCCAGGATTTTGATGGAAGCCGTCCCCGATCGTTTGACAGTTAGCAATGGTGCTGACTAAGCGGGACTGCACTGCCTGCAGTTTAATTTTGTAGTCCAAATCTTCCGTATCGGCTTTAGCCACAACTTCAAACGAAATCACCTGCCCCAAGAACTCACAGATCGTGCGGGTCTCGTAAGAAAGCTTTTTTGGAGAACGATGATGACAGGCAATCAGCCCCCATAGTTGTTTGTCCCGTAACAAAGAAATAGACATGGATGCTCGCACACCCATATTTTCTAAGTATTCGGTGTGCAGCGGCGAG